>CBJLVJ010000190.1:0-5976 GCA_966426465.1 uncultured bacterium
TACCGCACCCCCGCTGGTCCGGTGCACGCGGTGAGCGGAGCCAGCTTCGAGCTGCATGCCGGTGAGAGCATCGCCGTCATCGGCGAAAGTGGGTCCGGCAAAACAACGCTGGGCCTGGGCCTGCTGCGACTGCTGCCCAAGTCGGCCGTGGTACGCGGCGAAATTCGCTACCGGCGGCGTGACGATCACACAGTCGACGTCCTGCGGCTCTCGGGCGAAGACATGCGTCGCTTCCGCTGGCAGGAATGCGCCATGGTCTTCCAGGCAGCGCAGAACGCGCTGAATCCAGTTGCGCGCGTCTGGGACCAGATGCTGGACACGGTGCGCGCCCACCGCTCGATGCCTCGCGCCAGCATCCGCGAGCGCAGCGAATATCTGCTTCGACTGGTGCAGCTCGATCCGAACCGCGTGCTGCACGCGTTTCCGCACGAGCTCAGCGGCGGGATGCGTCAGCGTGTGCTGATCGCGATGAGCCTGCTGCTGGATCCGCAGGTGCTCATTCTGGACGAGCCGACGACCGCCCTCGACATCCTCACTCAGCGAGCGATCATCGAC
Source organism: uncultured bacterium (assembly GCA_966426465.1). Classification (GTDB taxonomy): domain Bacteria; phylum Chloroflexota; class UBA6077; order UBA6077; family CF-72; genus CF-72. The sequence goes on from CBJLVJ010000190.1 coordinate 556, forward strand.
GTGCTGCGGTCGCTCCGTGAGGAGCTGCGGTTCGCCATGCTGTTCATCTCGCACGACCTGTCGCTGGCGGCCGAGCTCGCCGATCGAGTCGCCACCATGTATGCCGGCAAGATCGTCGAGCTGGGCGATGTGCGCGACATGTTCTACACGCCGAAGCACCCGTACACGCTCGGTCTGATCGAGGCAGTGCCGCCGGTTGCTGGTGACCTGTACGAGATCAGCTCGATTCCCGGTGCCCCACCGAGTCTGCTGGAGCTCCCGACCGGGTGCAGCTTCCACCCGCGCTGCACGTACGCTCGCGAGCGATGCCGCGTCGACGAGCCCCCGCTGTACCCGGCCGGTGACCAGCATGCCAGCGCGTGCCACTACTGGTCAGAAGTCCACCTCGAGCGATCGGTGGCCGAGACAAGTGCCTGAGCCCCTGTTGACGCTGGAATCCGTGAGCCAGCTGTTCCACACCCGCCATGGCGAGGTCCGAGCCGTAGACGAGGTCTCGCTCGAGTTCAGACCCGGCCAGGTGGTGTGCCTGGTAGGCGAAAGCGGATCTGGGAAGACGACAGCCGCGAAGATGGCCGCCGGTCTTCGGCGTCCAACCAGCGGCGCGGTGCGTTACGCCGGCAAGGATATCTGGCGGATGGACAAGCACCAGCTCGGCGTCTACCGCCGCGCGGTGCAGTACATCCACCAGGACCCGTACGCGTCGCTGAACCCGGTGCACACCGTGTTCGAGACGCTCGCCGCACCATTGCGCCATCACCGGCTGGTGGGCAGCCGCGCCGAGGCGGCGCATCGCACGAGCGAGCTCCTGGTGCAGGTTGACCTGACGCCTCCTGAGAGCTTCCTGGCCAAGTATCCGCACCAGCTCTCGGGTGGTCAGCGGCAGCGCGTATCGGTCGCTCGCGCGCTGACGCTCGGCCCGCGTCTGATCATCGCCGACGAGGCCACGTCGATGCTGGATGTGTCCATTCGCGTGAGCTTGCTGAACATGCTCGCCCACCTGCGTACGGACCTGGGCGTTGGCTTCTTGTTCATCACCCACGACCTCGCAATCGCGAAGTACTTCGCCTGGCACGGGCACATCGCCGTCATGTACCTTGGTCGCGTGGTGGAGTATGGCGCGACGCCGACAATCATCAACTCGCCCCAACACCCGTACACCCAGGCCCTGCTCAACGCCATACCCGAGCCGGACCCCGATCTCACCCGCCGCCGCGAGCGGTTACCGCTCCGCAACGTGGACAGTGCCAGCCTGTTGCGCATTCCCTCCGGGTGCAGTTTCCACCCGCGGTGTCCCCGCTTTGAAGCCGGCCTGTGTGAGCTCATCCGGCCCGAGCTGTCAGTGCTGCACGACGACCACTCCGCCGCGTGCCACGTGGTCGCACGCGAGCACGCCACCGCGCTCGCGAGCTGACCGGCCGATGCTGTCGCCGGAAGCGGGTCGAGCGGCGTTCGGGTGGGCGCTGCTGATCGTGCTCGGGGCGGTTGGGCTGCTGGCGGTGCTCAGCCCGGGCACGCCTGAGTTCGCGGTGACGCTGTTGACTTTGCTGATTGGCGTGGTGTTCCTTGGCATGGTCGTCGTCCTGGTCCGACTGGCCGGTCGATGAGCCAACCACTCGAGCTCGTCATGGTCGGCGCAGGCGGGCGCGGCTACCGTGTCTACGGCAACTTCGCTCTCGAGCATCCCGACGAGGTTCGCTTCGTCGCCGTGGCCGAGCCGGACCCGCTTCGGCGTGCGCGGTTCGCAGATGCCCACGCGATACCCGTCGAGCGCCAGTTCCGGTCGTGGGACGAGCTGGTGGCGCAGCCCACGTTGGCGCCAGCGGCGGTCAACGCGACGATGGACCGTACCCATCACCCGAGCACGCTGGCGTTGCTCGAGGCCGGTTACGACCTGCTGCTGGAGAAGCCCATGGCGGTGTCTCCACAGGAGTGCGTTGAGCTGGTGCGCGCCGCCGAGCGCCATCGCCGCACCCTCCAGATCTGTCACGTGCTGCGCTACGCGCCATTCTTCCGCACCGTCTACGAGCTGGTCCTGTCCGGCCGTCTGGGCGACGTCGTCTCGCTCCAGTGGAACGAAAACCTGGTCTACTGGCACTTCGCGCACAGCTTCGTCCGCGGCAACTGGGGTAATTCTGCGCGCAGCGGTCCGATGATCCTTTCCAAGTGCTGCCACGACCTGGACTTGCTGGTGTGGATTCTCGGAGGTCCACCACAGCGCATTGCGTCCTTCGGCTCGCTCACCCACTTTCGGTCGCAACAGGTCGGACCTGACATTCCGCTTCGCTGCACGGACGGCTGCCCGATTGAATCGGAGTGCCCGTACTTCGCCCCGCGGATCTATATCGAGCGGGACCCCGGCCGCTGGGCGCGCGACGCCGTGTCACTCGATCACAGCGCGTCGGCGCTTCGCCATGCGCTCGAAACCGGCCCGTATGGGCGGTGCGTGTTTCGGGCCGACAACGACGTGGTCGACCACCAGGTGGTCATGCTGCAGTTTGCCAGTGGCCTGGCGGCGACACTCACCATGCAGGGCGCCTCGGACGTGGAGGGGCGCACCCTGCGTATCGATGGGCTGCGCGCATCGCTGTTTGGGAATCAGGCACGCAACGAGCTGCGACTGGAGGAGCACAACACCGGCAACACCGAGACGATCCGCCCCGCGACCGTAGCAACCGGCCACGGCGGCGGCGACCTGGGCATCATGCGCGCCTTCCTGGAGACGCTACGCGGCGACGGCCGGCAAGCGTTGACCTCGGCCGCCGAGTCCCTCGACAGCCACCTGCTCGCCTTCGCCGCCGAGGAGGCGCGCGTCAGCCAGCGCGTGATTGACACGAGCGAGTACTGGCAGCGCTTCGGAGCCCACGTGCGCTAGCCCGCGCCGATGAGCTCTTGCAGCCGCGCGTGCTCGGCGCGGCCTTCCTCCCACAGGATCAGACCGTCACCGGTGTCGTAGGTGGTGAGCTGGGCGTCGACCGGTTCGCCGCGGGCGAAGCGATCGCGCTGCTCGCGCAGCCACTCCAGCGCGGCGTCGAAGCGCTGCCGTGTACGTGCGAAGCGGTCCAGCGTCAGGTCGATCTGGCTCCGTCGCGCCTGGCGCAGCCAGCGCGCTTCGAACTCCGCCACCAGTGGCGGCCAGGCCTCGCGCATGGCCGCTAACGCGTCTATCACCCGGTCGAGCTCCGCCGGCGAGCGCGCCGACTGCAACACCCGGCGGATGCGCTGGCCGAGCAGGACCTTCTGCGCGGCGAGCTCGATCTGGCGCGCCGCGAACTGGAGGTCGTGGGCCAGATCGAGGTCACGCAGCGGGGCACAGCCGGCGATCACTGCGCGGGCGGCGTCCTGAAGCTCCACGAGAGCCGCTGGATCGCCGCTCGAGGCCATCTTGCCGCCAAGTGGATCCTCAAAGAGCGCGTACGCGCTGTTGGAGCCGTTGCGCTCGGCCAGGCTCGGGCCGACCACCGCCCGGCCGAGCCGGCGCAAACTGGTGATGCTGGCGTCCCCGGCCGGACGTCCCAGAAAGAGGGGCGCAAACGACCTGTCGAAATCGCCTGGATCCGTGCGAGCTCCGGTCCACGCGGTGGCGGCGCCAAACAGATACGGATACCAGGACAGCGACAGCGACTGGTAGTGTCCGTAGTCGCCCCAGTCCGTCAGCAGCATGCCACTCGCGCCGTGAGCGATGCCATCCCGCGTGAAGTTGCGGATGTTGCCCAGCGCATTGTCAAGACGCGGAAACAACGTGTTCCAGCTCGACGTGCCGGGACAGACCCAGAACTCGCGACCGGACCTGCCAAGCGCTTCGGTGGTGGGGTAGTGCTCGGCCGATTCGTAGTGCCAGTCCAGCAGGATGACGTCCTCCGGCAAATCGGGCAGGACGTCGGGATGTTCGTTGACGATGTCCGCCCACATCATGATCCGACGATCGTGGGTCGCGGCCAGCTCGCGCAGGCGCAGGATGTGGCGCAGGTACACCCACTGTGATCCGCCAAGCTGCTGGGCGAGATCGCGGCTTTGTCCGCGCGCCAGGTCCCACGTCTCGTCGCAATCGATGTTGAAACGGCGCGACGTGAACGCCGGCAGCAGGTCCGCGTACAGCTGCTCGAACAGACGATACGTTTCCTCGCGCACCGGCGCAATGCTCCAGCGCCAGCCCACTTCGTCCAGGTGCGCGTACTCCGGCCGGCTGAGCATCGTGCGCAGGTGGCCGAACGACTGGAGGTTCGGCACCAGCTCCACGTGCCGCGCTCGGCAGTACTGGTCGAGCCGAAGGATGTCGTCGGCGCTCAGCGATCCCGCGCCCTCACCAATCAGCGGGTGGCTGGGAAAATCAAAAGTATGCTCGGTGTACAGTTGGAGCTGGTTGTACTTGTACGCCGCAAGCGTGTCGGCCAGCGTGCACAGCGTCTCCAGTGTGGGTACTCTGCCACGCGACACGTCGAGCATCAGGCCGCGATTCGGCAGGGCTGGCCGGTCGTCGATGGCCAGGCCCGGCAGGCGTCGGCCGTACGCTCGCAGCACCTGGCGAAGCGTCTGAGCGGCATAGAACAGGCCGGCTTCGCTTTTGGCCGCCAGCGACACGTGGCCAGGTGCGATGGCCAGGTGATAGCCCTCGGCGGACGCACTCTCCTGGCCGACGGATTCCAGGCCGCTCCCGTCGTCACGACCCAGCAACACCAGGGCGATACGATTCAGGCCTGTCGCTGGCGCGCGTTCTTTGCGCAGGCGCGGCTGCAGGCCGGTCGCGTCGCGGACCGCGGCCTGGACCAGGTGTGCCGCGAACAACGTATCGTCGCGCGCCTCGGTTCCGATGCTGATCGACGTCGCCGCGTCGATATCGAAGGCGCCTGGTGTCTGGGCCAGCCGAGTCGGCGCAGGAAGAAGCGGCGGAGCCGTGTCGCTACTGGTCATACGCTGTCATTGTGGGCCGCCGGCGTAGCATGCTGCGTGAGGACACATGCACCAGACGCAGAGCCAGTGGTTGATCGACAAGCGCGAGGCAGTCGCCGAGCACGGCATGGTTACCGCGATGCATCCGCTCGCCGCGGCGGCCGGGCTGGAGATTCTGCAAGCCGGTGGCAATGCCGTCGACGCGGCAGTGGCAACCGCGTTTGCCATTGGCGTGGTCGAACCCGCCATGAGCGGGCTGGGCGGCGTCGCGGCCATGGTCATCCATGTGCACTCGAGTGGACGCAACGTGGTGATCGACGGATCGAGCGTCGCTCCTGCCGCGGCCAGCGCGGATATGTTCGAGCTCGCGCCGGAAGGCAACCTCGGCGGTATGTACAACTGGCGCGGCACGGTTCGGGACGTCCAGAACACTGGCTACCGAGCGCCGGTTGTGCCCGGACAGCCCGCATGCCTGTTGTTGGCGCACGAACGCTACGGTAGCGGGCACATCAGTCGGGCCCAGGTCATGGCGCC
>CBJLVJ010000191.1:0-5963 GCA_966426465.1 uncultured bacterium
GACCGTTGAGCCGCGTACCGGCATTCTCAGTCTTGCAACATCTCGCCGGCCGTCGAGTTACGAATCTTCACTTGCCTTGTCGATTAGTGCGCCCGTGTGCAAATTTACATTGAAAAGCCTGTTTCGTTCCTTAACCGTGTGAGCAACGCTCTTGTCAAGGCCAGCTACATACGTCATGCTTTTGACGGGGTGAGAGACGGGTTGGATGGGCTGAGCGCGCGCCTGGCCATGCTGCGCGCCGTGAGCCACGCGCTGGCCAGGCCGCTCGAGGTCGTCGACGTGCTGCGCGCCGTGCACACCCAGCTGGAGCGGCTGCTGGACGTGCCGATCGCCTTTTTCGGCCTGTACGACCAGCCCGGCCAGATGGTCAACGTGATCTGGCAGGTGCATGAAGGCGTCGAGCTTCCAGGTGGCCACTTTCCACTGGGTAACGGCTGGACGAGCCAGGTCATCCGCACGCGCCAACCATGCCTCATTCGTAACTGGTCCACCGACGGTCCGCGCGTGCACGTGCAATACGCTACCGACCGGCCGGGCCTCCCGGAGTCGGCCATCACCATGCCCGTTGTCTTCGACGAGCAGGTGATCGGCGTGCTGTCGCTCCAGAGTTACCGACCCGAGGCCTACGACGAGGAGGACGTCGCGATGCTGCAGGGCATCGCCGATCAGATTGCCATTGCCCTGGCGCCCGCCACGCGCGCCGCGCACGGCCAGCCCACGGCGGCTTCGGAGCTCGAGGCCATTCTCGCCAGCCTGCCTGACGCGCTGCTGGTGGTGGATGACCAGGGCCGGCTGGTTCGAGTCAATCGCGCCGCGCGCGAGCTGCTGTGTCCGCCAGAGGGCTCGTTGATTCTCGGTCACCCGCTGGATCGACCCCAGGCTGGCACGTGGCCGCTGGGTACTCAGGCGCTGACTCGTCAGCTGCTGCCGATCGTCGACCAGCTCAGGCGGGGCGGTGCGCCACGTGACGAGATCGCCATTGCGTTCGACGATCGGGCCGTCAGCTGCAAGGCGTCGGTTCTGCTCAACCACGGCTCGCCAGCAGGCGGAGTCCTGGTCCTGCGCGAGATCGCCCGGGAGGAACACGTATGACATCCGGTCCGTCGAACCCACTGCGCCGTCGGCGCCTGCTGCTGGAGACCAGCGCCGCCTTTGTCGCCGCGCCCTTTCTGCTGCCGACCGCTACGGCTGCGCGGCAGGCTGGGTATGAGCTGTCCGACGACCCGACACTCACCACGCTGGTCCAGACCTCGATCGGCGGACCATCGCCCGCTGGCGCGGACACGCTGACGGTCCGCTGGCTGGGGTGCGCCAACCATGAGGTCGCCTTTCGCGACAAGGTCATCCTGCTCGACGCGTGGTACGACCGCGGCCCACACAATCGACCGCTCGGCTTCGATCTGGCGGACGTCAGCCGGGCGGACCTGATCATCAACGGCCACGCCCACTTCGACCACATCGCGGACATTGCCGACGTAGCGCGACGCACTGGCGCGCAGGTCATGGGCGCACCAATCTCCATCGGCTATCTGCAGAGTCAGGGCTTGCCAGACAGCCAGCTGCTGACCACGGCGGGCGGTGAGCACTTCGATTTCGACGGCTTCAGCGTCGACGCCATTCTCGCCCACCACAGCATCTTGCCCACCGAGGTCCTCCAGAAGCTGGGCCAGGCGCTGGCTGCCGACTCGCCGCCACTCTCGCCTGAGGAGCAACAGCGGGCCAGCGAGATCCGCGCGCGCGGCTTGAGCGACCCGCTGATCATCACGCAGGGGACGATCGCTTACCTGTTCACCTTCGACAACGGTTTCCGCCTGCTGTACCGCAACAGCGCCGGACCGATCACCGACACCGAAACGGCGCTCATGCAGCAGATCCCGGCCACCGACCTGGCGATCATCGCGTATCAGGGCCACGTCGTCGCGGACAGCCAGATCGGCGTGACGGTGCCGCTGATCCAGCTCTACAAGCCAGGTATTTACCTGCCAACTCACCACGACACGATCGCCGGCGCATTCATCGATCAGGCCACCGAGCCCCTGTTCATGGCCGTGCGCGACGTGATGCCCGAGACGCGCAGCGTCTCGCCGCTCTATCGCACCCCGGTCGCGGTGGACATGCTCAGCGGCAAGCTCCTCGTGGGCGGCTAGCCGGTTGGCTCGCTGCCGATAGGCAGCAAGATCGTGAACACGCTGCCCCGGCCGGGGCCCTGGCTTTCGGCCCAGATTCGCCCGCCGTGGCCTTCGACGATGCTGCGGGTGATGTACAGCCCCAGCCCAACCCCCGCCGTGGTCCGCGACAGCCGCGTATCCGAGCGATGGAAGCGCTCGAAGATGCGCTCCTCCTCGCCCGGCGCGATGCCGATCCCGTGATCGATCACCCGCACGACGACACCCGATCGCGGCAGCACCTCACCCGCGACCAGGATCTCGCCGCCATTCGGGCTGTACTTGATCGCGTTTTGGACCAGGTTGAACAGCGCCCGCCGTAGCTGATCGGCATCGCCACGGATGATCGGATAGCCTGGCGGGAAGCTCGAGCGCAGGCTATGCCGGGGCGAGCGCGGCGCGAGCTGGTCGATGATCTCAGCAGTGATGTGTGGCAGGTCGACGCTGCCAACGCGCATCGCCACGCGACCACCCTGAATGCGGCTCAGGTCCAGCAGATCGGTGATCAGCCGATGCAGGCGGTCGCACTCGTCCTCGATATTGCGCGACACACGCTGGATCGTTTCAGGCGACCAGACCGCGTCTTCGCGTGCCAGGGTGGCCGCGTAGCTCTTGATGATGGCGACCGGCGTTTGCAGCTCGTGCGAGACGATCGACACGAACGTGTTCTGCATCTCTTCGAGGCGCGTCTTTTCGGCCAGCATGTCGGCCGTGGCTCGCGCTTGCTGGAGCGCGCCTGAGGCCTGTCGGGCGAAGACGTCGAGCACGTGCAGGTCGCGGTCGGCAAAACCGCCTGCGTCCGCCGATCTGAAGACGTAGATCACGCCCAGCAGCTGGTCGTGCTGCTGCATGGGCAGCGCCAGGACGTGGTACCGCCGCGCCCAGTCGCCGAAGCCGCTCGGCAGGTACAGCACGCTGACCTGCTCGCCCAGTTGGCCGAGCACGTTCAGGATGGCGCGGTCCAGGCGGGGGTGCAGTCCGGCCAGCGCGCCGGCGGGCAGGCCGTAGCTCGCGCGTGGCACCAGGCGCTCGTTTTCGAGCAGCGCGATGACGCCCGCCGCGCCCTGCAGGATCTCGACCGCCGAGACGACGATCAGTTGCAGCACCGGCGACGGATCGGCCACCGTCGCGCTGATTTCGGCCGAACGTGACTGCACGTCAGTTTTTCCCCGGAGGGGACCCATCCTGGTGCGGCCGCGACCCCTCAAACATCATCTTCGACGATTGGCAGCCCTCGTGCAGTAGCGGGCGAAAGCGACGTAGACGCCGAACTGGCAAGAGCTTGTTACGGGTACACCCGTCAGACGTGATGCTATCCTCGCTCCGCCGATGTGGCGTAACTACGTCATCTGCGTCCTGATCGGACTCCTGCTGGTCAGCTCAGGCGGCAGTGTGGTGCTGCTGCGCCAGGTCGCAACGGCCCAGGCCGAAGTGGCCAGCTTGCGCCAGCAAGTGCGCCAGGCAGGCGCGGTCAGCGCGGCGCCAACCGCTGCGCCGGTGCCCACGGTCCTGGTCAGCGGCGCCGACACCACGCTCGTGCGCCAGATCGAGAGCGACGTGGCGAGCCTGCGTGGGCTCCAGCCACGTACGTCCGTGCCGCTGCGGTTCCTCGACCAGCCGGCCCTCGAGCGCTACTTCGTCGATAAGTTCAACCATGATTACCTGCCCAACGAGCGCGAATCTGACCAGAAGCTGCTGGCGACGCTGGGCGTGATCAACCCGGGCGAAACCGTCGTCCAGGTTCTGCTCGACGTGCTTCAGGAGCAGATCATCGGCATCTACGACCAGGACGACAAAAGCATGTACCTGGTGGCCGACAATGGCCAGTTCGGACCGGACGAAAAGGGTACCTTTGCCCACGAATATGTCCACGCTTTGCAGGACCAGTACTTCGATCTGAACGCGCTCGCACCCAAGCATCCCCAGAATGACGACCGGTCACTGGCAATCCAGGCGCTGACCGAGGGCGACGCAACACTGATGCAGCGTCTCTGGGCCCAGAAAAACCTTACTGCTGACGAGATCAACCAGCTTGGCCAGGGCAGCGCCACGTCGAAGTTGCTGGCGGCGCCGCTGTTCATGCGCGAGCAGCTGCTCTTCCCATACACCGATGGCTTCACCTTCATCCGCCAGATCTACCAGGCCAACGGCTCGGCCGGCATCGACGACGTGTTCCGCAATCCACCAGAGTCGACCGCGCAGGTCCTGCACATGGACAAGTACCGCAACCACGTTGCACCGCTCGACGTCACGTTGCCTGACCTGGAAGCGGGCAGCCTGGGCCCAGGCTGGCGCACGATCAAGTCGAACGTGCTCGGCGAGCTCGACCTGCGCCTGATCCTCACCCAGCTGACCGACAGCACGCGCGGCGTTCGCGGCGCCAGCGGCTGGTCCGGCGATCGCTGGCAGCTGCTCGAAAAGGACGGTCGGCAGGCGCTGCTTATCAAGAGCGTCTGGGACAGTGACAACGAGGCGCGCACCTTCCTCGAGACATTCGGGCTGGCGATGAAGAACCGCTTCTCGAGCGCCAGGGAGGAGGAGGCCTCGGCGACGCGTCAGGCGCTCACCGCCGCCACGGCCGCCACCGAAGTCCGCCGCAACGGCGCCACGGTGGTAGCCGTCATCGCCTTCGACCGCCCTACCGCCGAGGCGATCGCTGACGTTGTGACCTCCTAGAGCTGGAGCTCGAGGCCGTCGAAGGCCACCTCGACGTCGGGCCCGACGCGACGGTTGGTGGTCTCGTGTTCGAGGGTGTGCCCGACGTGGGTCAACAAGCCGTGCCGCGGCTGAATGTCGGCGATCAATTCGAGCGCCTCGGGCACGCTGAGATGGGTCGGGTGCGGCTCCCAGCGCAAGGCGTCGATCACCACCACCTCCAGGTCGCGCAGAAGCGCGCGCGACGTGACCGGCACGCCACTGGTATCGGTCAGGTAGGCGAAGTTGCCTATGCGGTAGCCGGTGGCGCGGATCGAGCCGTGACGCATCGGAATGGGTTGAATGCACGTCTTGCCGACGTAGAACGGCAGGCTGTCCACGCTGGTGTAGCTGATGTGAGGAATCAAACCGATCCAGGGCGTGCCGGCGAAGGCGTAGGCAAATCGCTCACGCAAGGAAGCGCCCGTTGGCGCGTCGCCGAAACACGGCAGGACCGCGCCAAGCGCGGCGTTGAACGCCTTCAGGTCGTCGATGCCGGCCGTGTGGTCAGCATGGAAGTGGGTGTACAGCACGGCGTCGACGCGGGTGACGCCCTCCCGCAGCGCCTGGAGGCGGACTTCCGGGCCGCTGTCGATGAGCAGCCGAACGCCTTCGTCGCTCTCCACGTACACAGACGCGCGTGTCCGTTTGTTGCGCGGGTCGGTACTGGTGCAGGTGGGGCAGCGACAGCCGATGACGGGCACGCCGTAGGACGTGGACGTCCCGAGGAAGCGCACTCGCATCAGGGCAACAATACCGTGAACAGGTGCGCGTCCAGCAGTCCGACCATCAGCGCGGCGATGACCTGCCCGCGCAGGCGGCGGATGCGCAGCAGCCATCGAGCGATGGCAAAACCGACCAGTCCGGTCGACACCATGGCCAGCGGGGCCCAGGCCAGTCGCGTGGCGAACGATGGCTCGGGCCCGACCGCCAGGTCGTACAGCGCCGCGATTGGCAGCGCCGTCACGGTCAAGGCCAGCGCCGCCACCAGCGTGAGCCGCGCCGAATAGGCCATGATCAGCCGAATCGTCAGCTGCGCCGCCGACAGCACCGCAAAGTTCCACACCAGCAGCGCCAGCAGCGCCGCCGGCTGCAGCAGTGCGC
>CBJLVJ010000192.1:0-5953 GCA_966426465.1 uncultured bacterium
ACCCGATACCGATCGCGACTGGCACGATGCTGCGTGCGAGCCACGCTGCGAGGCCAGCCGCGCCGTCCGGGGGAACCACCGAAACGAGGGCTCGCGGCAGCAACGCCAGGCCCAGCCCTGTGAGCAGTCGCCAGCTCGGGTCGCGCAGTCTGGCGAACACACGCACGGCCACGAAGCCAAGAGGGAGCAAAGCCACCAGCAGGGCTGGCCCGAGCAGCCCCGGCAGGCGGTCGCCCTGCGTCGGCATCGAAATGAGCGGCAGGGCCACCGCGGCCTCCATGGCCACAATGGTCCACAGCGTCCGCGGGTCCACCAGCCGCGTGTTCACGCGCGACCCTCCAGACGGGCGGCGAGGTCGCAGCCCGGCGTAATCGGCACCGCCCAGCGAGGTATCGAGCGAGCGCGGGCGCTCGCCAGGAGCACGATGACCGTCAGCTCCGCGTCCTGCAGCCGTGCGATCGAGCGCTCGAGGTCGACGGAATTGTCCGAGGCGGCCAGCACAACGGTATTGCCGCGCGGCAGCTGCTGTATCGCCCACGGTGTGAGCGGCGGGCCAGCATGCGGTCTCATGCGGGCGAGCGCTTCCAGCACCGACTGCAGGTGCGGCACGCTGGCGCCAGCTGGAATGACCAGCGGCGGGTTGGTATTGACGAGCATGGCGGTTGGCGCGCCTTTGCCCTGGAGGAACACCGCAAGCGAGGCCAGCGCCGACAGGGTCAGCTCGAACAGCTCGTCGTGATAGACGCCGAAGCTGAAGCCGCGCACGTCGAGCAGCAAGCTCACGTGCAGGCTCGTGGCTGGCTCGAGAACACGCACCTGGAGGCTGCCGCGCCGCGCCGTGGTCGGCCAGTGGATCAGTCGCTGAGGGTCGTCCGGCCGGTAGTCGCGCACGGTGGCCGTACGAGTTGGATCGGCAATCGGGCTGGTGGAGCTGGCGAGATCCAGCGCAGGGTGCTGCAGGGGCAGCCCGATCTGTCGCAGGGGAACCACGCGCGGGTAGACGAGTAGCTCCAGCGTGTCCTGGAGCTGACGTTCGCGCTCGAAAAAGCCGAACGGATCGCCTGCGCGCAGACGAACCTGGCCGAGACGAAAAGCGCCGCGGCGGCTGCACACCAGCGTGCGGCGCCATCGCATGCGCTGGTAGGGCCAGATGGCGACGCCGCGGTTCAGCCAGATGCGCGTCGGCTCGATGAACGAGCGCTCGCTGGCGCCCGTGGCCGGAGCCAGTGCTGCCGGCAGGTGCTCCCAGACTTCGACCCACGGCAGCGGCAGGGGCCGCGGATTGGCGAGGGTCGACTCGAGCGCGAGCTCGTCGCCGCAAAAGGCGCGGCTTCGTGAGGTGCGACGGGTGTAGCTCACACGGGCGAACGCGACGGCCGCCCAGGCCCGCGCGGCCAGGCCCACCAGCAGCAGCGCGCCAGCCAGATAGGTGATATCGGTCGCCAGGTAGGTGGCCGCGATGGCCATGACCAGTGCCAGGAGCGCGAGGCCCTGTCGGCCGAAGAGCCAGGGCTCGGCGGCCGGCGCGCGTGCCTCGGGCGAATCCATCATCGGCGTGCAGGCTCCACCGGAACGGGAAGGGTGTCGAGGATGGCGTCGACGATGCTGGCGGCGTCGCGACCACGCAGGCGGGCTTCGAGTGAGGCGATCAGCCGGTGTGCCAGCACGGGCACGGCGAGATACTTGATGTCGTCAGGCACCACGAAGTCGCGCCCCTGCATGGCCGCCCAGGCCTGGCTGGCGCGCTGCAACGCCAGCGTGGCGCGGGGACTGGCGCCGAGCCGCACATCGGCATCGGCGCGCGTGGCGCGGGTGACCTGCACCAGGTAGCGCCGGACGTCTTCATGGAGCCGGACCTGGCTGGCCTCGGCCACGGCCGAGAGCACCTCCTGGCCTGAGACCACCGCGCTGACGACTTCTGTTGAGATGCTCGCGCCGCGCGCTACCAGCGCTTCCTCATCGTCTTGCGTGGGGTAGCCCAGGCTGAGGCGCATGAGAAAGCGATCGAGCTGCGCCTCGGGCAAGGGAAATGTGCCCTCCAGCTCTACCGGGTTCTGGGTTGCCAGCACGACGAACGGCCGTGGTAGCGGGCGCGTGATGCCGTCGACGCTGACCTGGGCTTCTTGCATGGCTTCCAGCACGGCCGATTGCGTTCGCGGGGTGGCGCGGTTAATTTCGTCGGCCAGCAGCACGTTGGCGAAGATCGGTCCGGGGCGGAACTCGAACTGGGCGGTGCGCTGGTCGAACACGGACACGCCCGTGACGTCCGAGGGCAGCAGGTCGGGGGTGCACTGCAGGCGGCGAAATGTGCCGCCGATCGAGCGCGCCATGGCGCGGGCCAGCGTGGTCTTGCCGATGCCTGGCACGTCCTCGATGAGCAGGTGGCCTTCGCACAGCAGGGCCACGATGGCCAGCTCGACGGTCGCATGCTTGCCGACCAGCACGCGCTCGACATTGCGGCACAGCCGCTCAGCGACGGACTGCACCACGGCAGGCATGGGCTTCCGATGGTACCTGTGAGAACGCCCACGGGTTGGTTTTTGAGCTGGTGACGGTCTCACTCTCCGAGGGGTGCGCCTTCGCGAGAGCGCTGCCGCGCAGGTCTTCGTCAGATCTCGCGCTGCTGTAACCGAACCTCGTAGGGCTGCGCTGCGACGTTCGCGCGTTGCCGCCACGCCTCGACAAACCGGCGGGCTCGGCCAGCCTCGAGTTCCAGCGGGAACTCCGGCAGAGCCGTCAACACGATGCTCGCCACCTCCTGGTCGACGATGTCGACGACGCAGTAGACGTCCCCCTGCGCGACCAGCTCGAATCGCTCCAGACCGACACCCGGGCCGACTTCAGGCATGGTTGGCCGAAGCGCAGGAGTTGTGCCCGGCTCATCGAAGTGGAGGCGACGACCCAGGGCTGGCCGGTCGGCGTACGGTCGTGCGCCTGGGTGCCAACGGTTGCCCAGGCGTTAATGAGTACGTTTTGATGCCGGGTTCGAGACTCGGCGCTGTTCGCACGAGCGATCAACGGGTCGATGATGGGGCATGTCTTTCGAGGCCCGCTGCCCACAGTGCCTGTTCGTGACCCATCAGCTCGGCAGGCCCACACCCTGCCTGCTGCACGTGTCGCTGGCTCATCAACCTGACCTGGAGCCGCGCGCGGATGTCACGCGAACAGCCAGCGTCGCCATCGACTACGACGAGCCCTACGTGTTCGGTCGCTCGCGACCAACCGTGGACCGTCCAGGCCCGTTCTCCCTTCGCGAGTACGTGCGCCTGCAACTGCTGCGGACCCGAATCCAGCACAACGCGTCGCCGCTCGACCAGCCCGCACGCCGCGCTCCCGCCGGCAGCCTGACGCACCGGTGATCACCGCGCCTGCATGAGCGGCCCACAGCCTCTGCACTTCGATCTCGCGACCGATGACCAGGCGCTGTTTCTGGCTGAGGTGGACGAGCTGCTGGCCAGGGTCGAAGAGGCCGTGGTGGACCTGGAGCGTGCCCCCGACGACCAGGCGCTGCTGAACGAGATTTTTCGCGCGGCGCACACCATCAAGGGCTCGTCGGCCACGATCGGCCACACGCGCATGGCAGCGCTCACGCATGCCATGGAAACGCGCCTGGACAGCGTCCGCAAACGCACCGCGCAGGTCACGCCCGAGCTCATCGAAGCCTTGCTGAAGGCGGTCGACGTGCTGAAGCTGCTGCGCGACGAAGTCGAGACGCGTGTCGCCGCCGACGTGGACGTCGAGGCGGCAGCCGCCAGCGTTGAGCGTCGGGCGGCGCTTCGAGAGCTGCCAGTGCTGAACGAGCCCTCCACGCTGTGTGTGACGATCACGCTCGCTGAGGGCCCGTGGGCGGCCGTTCGCGCGCTGCAGGTGCTCCTGACGCTGGCCGAGCACGGTCAGGTGGTATCGAGCCAGCCATCGCAGGCAGAGATCGAGAGCGAAGACTTCGCCATCGGCAGCCACCTCACGGTTGTGGTCAGCACGGACCAACCCGCGGCTGTCCTCCTGGAGGCGCTCGAGAGCGTGCCCGAGCTGGACGGGATCCACGTTGAGCCCGTTGCGACCACTGTCGCGCCAGGTGCGCCAGTTGCTTCGGCCACAGGTCCGAGCCTTCGGCCGAGTACGACGACCATCCGCATCGACGTTGCCCGACTGGACAGCCTGCTGGACCTGGTGGGCGAGCTGGTGATCGATCGAACGCGGCTGCTTCAGTTGGGCAGCGCGCTGATCGATCAGTTCGGCGACGACCGCACCGTGACTGACCTGCAGCAGACGGCGCTGCACATCGGCCGCATCACCGACGAGCTCCAGGAGCAAGTCATGAAGTCGCGCATGTTGCCCATCGAGACCGTCTTCAATCGGCTGCCGCGGGTGGTCCGCGACGTGGCCGCCAGAGAAGCCAAGCAGGTCGAGCTCGTGATCGAGGGTAAGGATACGGAGCTGGATCGGTCGGTCATCGAGGAGATTGGCGACCCGTTGTTGCACCTGATCCGCAACGCGGTAGGCCACGGCATCGAGCCACCAGCCGAGCGTGTGGCGCTTGGCAAACCCGGCTCGGGCCGGTTGCGCCTGTCGGCCGCGCACGCGGACAGCTTCATCGTCATTTCGCTCGAGGATGACGGCAGAGGCATCGACGTCGAGCGCGTCAAACGCACAGCCGTCGAACGCGGCGTGGTCAGCCCGGAGCACGCCGAGCGGCTGTCCGATGCTGAGGCGGTGCAGCTGATCTTCGCGCCGGGCTTGAGCACCGCGGACAAGCTGAGCGACGTGTCCGGGCGGGGCGTCGGAATGGACGTGGTGCGGGCCAACGTCGAAAAGATCAACGGCTCGGTCGAGGTTCGAACGCGCGCAGGCACGGGCACCACCTTCACCATTCGGTTGCCGCTGACGCTGGCAATCGTTCAGGCGCTGCTGGTGCGCGTTGGCGGCGGCACGTACGCGCTGCCCATTCACTCGGTCACCGAAACGTTGCGTATCGAGGCTGACCAGGTGCACCGCGTGAATCAGCGCGAAGCCACGCTGCTGCGCGACACGGTGTTGCCGCTGATCTCGCTGCGCCAGGTTTTCGGTATTGACCAGCGCGCTTCGTCGGACGGAAGCCGCCTGGTGGTAGCCGTCAACACCGGCAACCGACAGGTCGGCCTGGTCGTGGACGGTCTCGTGGGCGAACAGGAGATCGTCATCAAGCCGCTCGGCAAACTGGTCGGCGATATCCCCGGCCTCTCGGGTGCGGCCATCCTGGGTGATGGGAACGTGGCGCTGATCGTCGACGTGGCCGCCCTGGTCGCGCGGGCGATCCGCGACCGCACCACCATCGCCCCGGATCAGGACGAGCTCCGGCCCACTCTGGCGCTGCGCTGATGCCCATCCGTGTGCTGGTCGTCGACGATTCTGCGTTCATGCGCCGGGTGGTGGGCGACGCGATCGCCTCGCAACCGGACATGCAGCTGGCGGGCGTGGCCCGCAATGGCCTGGAAGCCCTGCTCAAGGTGGAGCAGCTTCAGCCGGACGTGGTCACGCTCGACATCGAAATGCCGGAGATGGACGGTCTGACGGCGCTGCGCCACCTGATGGCGCGCTACCCACGACCGGTGGTGATGCTTTCGACGATGACGCAGGCCGGCGCGGCGACGACGCTGCGCGCGCTGAGCATCGGCGCGATCGACTTTGTCGCCAAACCGTCCGGGGCCCTGGCGCTCGACTTTCGACAGGTTCGCGAAGAGCTTTTGCACAAGGTGCGCGTCGCGGCGCGCGCGCAGGTCAGGCAAGCCACGCGCGAGATCTATCGCCCGGCCAGCCCGTCGAAGCCCACCGCCAGGCGTGATGGCTTCGACCACCTGGTGGTCATCGGGTCGTCAACCGGAGGCCCGCGCGCCCTGAGCCGGCTCATCCCCGAGCTGGCTGCCGACGGCCGAACGGCGTACCTCGTCGTCCAGCACATGCCGGCCGCGTTCAC
>CBJLVJ010000193.1:0-5950 GCA_966426465.1 uncultured bacterium
GCGCGGTCATCAACCCGCTGGCCCACCAGGGGCAGCTGAATGGCGGCTTCGCGTTCGGCATCGGCGCGGCGCTGATGGAAGAGCTTGCGGTGGACGAGGCGGGCAAGGTCGCCGCGCTGAGCCGCGGCGAATACAAGCTCCCAACGTCGATGGACATGCCTCCGCTGCGCACGGTGCTGCTGTCGACCACGGTCGGGCCGGGTCCGTTCGGCGCCAAAGCGGTTGGCGAAGTGACCAACAGCGGCGTCGCGCCGGCCATCGCCAACGCGGTCCACGATGCCGTGGGTGTGCGCGTCTTCGACCTGCCGATCACCGCCGAAAAGGTGCTGCAAGCGCTCAGCCCGGCATCTGTTGCCGCTTCTGATTCGGGTTCTCCGCCATACCCGGCGTCATGTTGAGAGCAATTTTTCCCCGGAGGGGACCCCCTTGGTGATGTTCCCCGGAGGGACCCCCCCCTGAGTGGTCTTACACGCTGGGCACCCCCGAAGAGCAATTTTCCCGGAGGGGACCCCGCTTGAGTGATCTTCCCCGGAGGGCGCCCCTGAGTCATCTTTCCCCGGAGGGAGCCCCACAGCGTGAGCATCCCGGCGGGGACCGCATGGAGGGATCCTCCCCGAGGGTCAACACTGGGAACCGTACGGGCGTGCGGCCGGGTGGCGCGGACGCCAGGGATGAACGGGGTGTGCCGGGGCGGAGGTACGGGCACGCATCGTGCTTTTGGAGCCGGGCGTGGCCACCGTTGAGGCACCGCCGGGGAGACAACGGCCGTATGCGCCGCCGCCACGCAAGCGGCGCACTGGCTGGATCACCAATCTCGCCCTGGCCGTCTTGCTGCTCCTGTTGCTGTGCGGCATTGCCGCCGGCATTGCCCTGGCGGCGATCACCCGCAACCTGCCGCCAATAGCGGTCCTGGACGACCCGACAAGCCTGGGCTTCAAGAGCGCCCAGATCTTCGACCGCAAGGGTCAGCTGTTGTGGGAGATCAACGATCCATCCGGTGGCAAGCGGACGCTGGTCCACCTGCAGGACGTCTCGCCCTCCATGATCAGCGCCATGCTTGCCGCCGAGGACGTGCACTTTTACGAGAACCCCGGCTTCGACCCGTTCGCCACGCTCAGGTCGGCGTGGATCGATGTCAGCGGCCAGGGCACAACTGGCGCCTCGAGTATTACCCAGCAGCTCGTGCGCAATGCGGTGCTGGACCCGGCCGAAGCGCGCCAGGCAACGGTCAAACGCAAGCTGCGCGAGATCGTGCTGGCGTACCAGGTCGATAGCCGCTACTCCAAAGATCAGATCCTCGAGATGTACCTCAACCGGGTGTATTTCGGGAACCAGAGCTACGGCGTCGAGGCTGCTGCCCAGGGGTACTTCGGTAAGTCCGCCCACGACCTGGACCTGGCCGAGTCGGCGCTCATCGCCGGCCTGGTCCAGTCGCCGTCGCAGTATGACCCCACCCGGCGCGATGTACCGCGGACCGACGACGGCATTCCCGTGGCAACCAAGGAGCGCCAGCGGTACGTGCTCGAGCAGATGGCGGCGCACGGCATGGCCACCGAGGACCAGGCGCGCGCGGCGTACAACGAGAAGCTGACCATCCAGGCGCGGCAGGTTGACCTGAAGTCTCCGCACTGGGTCATGTACGTGCGCAGCCAGCTCGAGCAACAGCTGGGCGATCGGACGCTGTACCAGGCCGGTCTGCGGGTGTACACGACGCTCGACCTCGACTACGACCAGCGCATGCAGCAGGTGCTGCAGGCGAACCGCGACGTGGTCCAGCAGCAAGGCGGCAACAACGCGGCCCTGATTGCGGTCGACCCCAGAACCGGTGAGATCCTCGCTTTCCAGGGCAGCCTGGACTACAACGACGCGTCGATCGACGGCCAGGTGAACGTGCTGACCAGCGAGCGCCAGCCCGGCTCGTCCATCAAGCCGGTGATCTACGCCGCATCGTTCCTGAAGGGCTGGGCGCCTGGCACGACTATCGACGATCAGCCGCAGTGCTGGCAGGACCAACCCGGTCACCAGTGGTGTCCCTCGAACTTCGACAACCAGTTCCACGGACGGATGACCGCGCGCACCGCTCTTGGCAACTCGATCAACATTCCGGCGGTCAAAGCGCTCGAGTTCGTGTCGGTGCCCAGCGCGGTGGACCTCGCCACGCGTATGGGCATCACCACCTGGGGCCCTGACTCGGGCAAGACGCTCGGGCTCAGTCTGACGCTCGGTGGCGCCGAGGTGCGGCCGATGGACATGGCCCAGGTGTATGCGACCTTGGCCAACAACGGGCAAAAGGTGCCGCTGGTGGCCATCCGTCAGGTGGTCGACGCAGCGGGCAACGTGCTCGTCGACTACAAGCAGCCACAGGCCGAGCAGGTGCTCGACCCGCGCGCGGCGTACATGATCAGCAACATCCTGTCGGATCCTGGCGCCAAGCTTTTCACCTATGGCCGCAATACGCCGCTGGTGCTGAAGGACCGGCCGGCGGCGTCCAAGACGGGCACGACGGACAACTACCGGGACACCTGGACCGACGGCTACACGCCCAACCTGGCTATCGTCGTGTGGGTCGGCAACACCGACGGCCATCCCATGAAGCAGGCGTTGTCGTCGATGACCGCCGGCAAGATCTGGCCTGAGGCGATGCAGGCGTCGTTCGAGACGCTCGGGCTGCCGCCCGAGGACTTCCCGCGACCTGCCGGCCTGGTCGAGCAGCAGGTGTGCGGCGATACGGCCATGCGGCCGGGCGAGCCGCCGTGTCGCAACGACCTGTTCATCGAGGGCCAGGCGCCGCAGACCACGCCTACCCCGGCTGCCACGGCGCGGCCCACGCCAGCGCCTGCGCGACAGTTTGAGCCGACGGCGGCGCCCGAGCCCACCCAGGCGCCTGAAGCCCCACCCGAGCCACAGCAGCCGCCGCAACCCGCGCCGACCCAGGCGCCAGCTCCGCCGCCGCCCACGGCGGTTCCGGCCAAACCAGCCGCGCCGCCCGCTCCGACGGCGGCACCGGCCAAACCGACCACGCCGCCCGCGCCGGCCAAACCCACCGCGCCGCCCAAACGCTAGACGGCGGGCTCAGTCAAGCCTCTGGTGGGCGGCGCCTGGCGTCAGGGCGCGGGGATGACGCTGCCGCGATCGGGCGCGGGTGTACCGCGCACGTGCAACAGGCTGTGGACGGCGCGCACGCCGGCGATGCGGTCGACTGCCTCTTCGACGGCGCGGATCTGGTCGGGACTGTCAAGCTCGCCGCGCAGCACCACGATGCCGGCTTCGGCGTTGATCGTGATCTGCCCCTTGGGCATGCGTGGATCGCGGAACAGCTCGCTCTCGACACGCTGGGCGAGCGTGGCGTCGTTGGGCACCGACCATTCCTCGGGCTGCGCGTGCTGGACCTGCTGAGCCAGCCCGTACGTTTCGGCGGCGACACCTCTGGCCGCGTGCTCCGCACGGCGCGCGCCGCGTCGCAGCAGGGAGGTAAACCGATCGCGCGCCATGGCTCGCCGCCGACCTCCCTGGTCGGGATCGAACAGATACGTCAGGGTTGCGCCAGTCGCGGCCGCCGCGAGCCACTGGGCCGGTAGCCACGGGCTGGGCGTCGAGCGCTGTCCAGGGAAGACGTCTTTGATGCGCCTCATGCGGCCCGACCGGGCCGCAGGGCGCGTGCCAGCAGGCTGTGCGTGCCAGCCGGCTGGGCGTGTCAGCAGGCTGGGCGGGTCAGGCTGGCGGGTGCCAGCCCGCGTCGGCCCACAGCTCGCCGCTTACCGCTGAGTTCGAGATCATGAAGCAGATCGCGTCGGCGATTTCTTCGGGCCGGATCAGCCGTCCTAGCTGCGTGTAGGGCAGGATGTTGCGACCGATGAACTCTTCGCCAAGCGCTTGCACCATGGGCGTGTCGGTGTAGCCGGGGTGGATCAGCGCGCAGCGGACGCCGTAGAAGATCGCCTCTTTCATGAGTGTGGCCGCTGCGCCGTGCAGGCCGGCCTTCGTCGTGGCGTACGAGATCTGGCCCTTGTTGCCCTGTGAAGAGACCGAGCCGATCAGGATGCCCACGCCCTGTACGTCTTCTTCGGGGCGCCAGCGGGTCACTCCTCGGCGTTGGCGGTCCTCAGCGATGCGCGCCACCATCTCGAGCACCCAGTACACGGGCGCGATCAGGTTGATGTCGACCACCAGGCGGAAGATGTCTTCCGGGTAGATGCGTGCCTGGCCGGTGGCTTTGTCGAGGCGCACCGTCAGGTCGTCGCGTGTGATGCCGGCCGCGGGCACGCAAATGGTCACCTGGCCGTAGTCGGCGGTCACACTGTCGTACACGTGGCGGCGGAACTCCGGGTCGGTGACATCGCCCGAGAACGCGACCGCCGCGGCGCGGCCGACCTCCTGGTTCAGCTCCCTGGCCGTGGTGGCGACGCACTCGGTGCGATCCACCAGGGCGATTTTGCGGGCGCCGCGGCGAGCGAGTTCCGCGGCGAGTGCGCGACCGATGCCGCCGGCTGCGCCGGTGACGACGGCAACCTTATTGTCGATGTCCATGAGGCGTGTGAGTACCTGCCCTTCGCGTACCTGTGACGCGTTGCTATGTGCATTATAGGAATAGGTACGTCCATGCAAGGCTTCCGGCGTTGCGGTTTCGTCAAGAAATTCCCCTGCCGCACCCCAGAGGGGACCCCCTTGCCGGCGGCTCTCCCCAGAGGGGACCCAGGACGGAGTGTGAGGGGGCGGCAGAGCCGCTCCGCGGCGTCACGGTGCCGAGGGTGACCGACCGCGGGAGCGTCACGTGGAGCGGCGGCGGCTGAGTAGTCGGTCTCCGGCGCGGCGGGGGGCTTGGTCTCGGGGGCGGGGCGGGGGGTCAGGTGCGGCGGTGGAACCAGAACCACTCGAACAGGAGCAGGGGCAGGACGAGGGCGGCCAGGGCGCCCCAGATTTCTTTTTGCAGGCGAGTCAGGCCGGCGTCGGTGGGACCAGGGTTGTTGAGGCCGGTCAAACGAGGGCGGATGTCACTCTCGTCGGGGTTCGCCAGGTTGGCGGCGAACAGGTCGTCGTCCACGGTCTGCTGTCCGCCCTGCACCAGCTGCTGCACGCGATAGAGGCCCGGTACGTCCGTGCCGGCATACGTGATTGGCCCCTGGCCCGTACGGAACTCCGCCGCGGCATCGTTGGGCCCCGTCACGCGCACGGTCTGCACCTGGGGCAGCGGAGACAGCGACTCAGGCGAGCCGGTATGGATCTCCGACGACTGGACCACGCCCGGCGGCGACAGGTAATTGATCATGTTGGCCATCATGATCGGGAACGCCGACATCAGCGGCAGGTTGGACTGCTGCAGGTCGAACGGCAGGATGGTCACGCGCCGATCGCCGTCCTGGCCGGCGAGCATCAGCGGTGTGCCATCCGACGTGCTGATCAACGGCCTGGCCCAGCGCGGCACGTCGATCCGCGACGCTCGGCTGATGTTCAGGTCGCGAATGTCGACGAAGCCGAGGATCGGGTCCTCCCGATCCCAGCTCGCCACGCGCGGACGGCTGATCGAGCCTGTGGTGCGGTAGGGACCGCGATCCGGCGGATTGACGACCAGCAGGTTGCCGCGAGGCAGCAGCGGCGGCAGGTAATTGTCGAACACGATGATGTCGAAGCGGTCGGCCTCAACGGCCAGGTAGCGCTGCGCGGCGATGCGGTACAGGTCGACGTTGGGCAGCAGCGTCAGGACCTTCTCGAGGAACTGATTGCCGTTGCTCACCAGCAGCACCTGGGCAGGCTTGCGCTGAACGAGCACCGCGTACGCGGTGTCGTCCAGGGTCAGACCGTTGGCGCCGCTCAGGTCGGACACTGACACGCTGGCGTAACGCGCGCCGGCGGGCAGCTGCTCGAACACCTGCGGGCTTTCGCCGTTGGCTGGCAGATCTACGGGCCGATCCTCGAGCGTCTGACCGTCAACGGCGATGCTCACGATGGTGCG
>CBJLVJ010000194.1:0-5942 GCA_966426465.1 uncultured bacterium
TTCGGCCGACCTCAATAGGTCGCGCGCCCGCCCGAAATATCGAACACGGCACCGGTGCTGAAGGAGCACTCGTCGGAAGCCAGCCAGGCCACCAGCGCGGCGACTTCCTGCGGTTGGCCGGTGCGGCCCATCGGGATCTTTGCCGTCATGTACCCCACCGCTTCGTCGCTGAGCTGGCTCAGAATCTCCGTGGCAATGACCGCCGGCGTGACGCAGTTCACGTAGATTCCGCGCGTGGCAACTTCCTTGGCCAGCGCTTTGGTGAAGCCGATCACACCCGCCTTGGCGGTGGAGTACGCCGCCATATTCGGATTGCCTTCCTTGCCGGAGATCGAGGCGATGTTCACGATGCGCCCGGAGCCACGCTCCAGCATGTGGGGCAGCACCGCTTTGCAGCAGTAGAACACCCCGTCCAGGTCGATCGCCAGGATGCGGCGCCACTCGTCCTCCGGATACTCGGCCACTGGCGCTGCCAGGCCGGCAATGCCGGCATTGTTGACCAGGATGTCCAACCGCCCCTCGCGCTGCAGCACGTGTGCGACTGCTTCAGACGGGCTGATCGGATCGGCCACGTCGAGGCCTACGGCGAAGGCGCCATGCCCCTGAGCGCGGATACGCTCGGCCTGCTGTTCGGCCGCCGCCTGGTCAAGATCGGCCACGGCCACGCATGCGCCGTCGCGGGCGAGGCGCTCGACGATAGCGGCGCCGATCCCGCGTGCCGCGCCGGTCACGAGTGCGACGCGCCTGTCAGCTGGCACGGACTGCCTGTCTGGCATGAAGAGCAACTCCTTCCGGCGGGGTCGGCGCGTCGCCACGGATCAGCTCCTCCGCCTTGAGCTCCCGCCACAGTTCGGCTGGTATGGGATGACACACGCCGGCCAGGTTGAGCTGGACCTGCTCGGGTGTCACGGGCCCGGGAATGACCGTTGCCACCGCCGGGTGCCCCAGCGGAAACTGCAGCGCGGCAGCCACCAGTGGAACCCCGTAGCGCTGGCAGACGGTCTGGATACGTCCGGCCTTGTCGAGCCGGTCAGGTGTCGCCTCGCGGTAGTCATAGCGAGCGCCCGCCACAGGCCCCGTCGCCAGCAGGCCGGAATTGAAGACCGCTCCAATAACGATGCCGACGCCGCGCTCGAGGCAGGCAGGCAATTCGGCAGTGAGCGTGTCCTGCTCCATCAGCGTGTAGCGCCCGGCCAGCAGGAAGAAGTCCGGGTCGAACAGCTCGAGGAAACGCGGGATCATCCCCACCGGATTGATGCCGACGCCGATACCGCCGACGACCCCGGCCGCGCGCAGCTGGTCGAGCGCGCGCCACCCACCGGTGATGAGCTGGGCCATGTGCGCGTGCCAGCGCGCTTCGGGCTGGTGGACACCCAGGTCCAGGTCGTGCACGATAGCCAGGTCGATCCGCGCCAGCCCGAGCCGCTGCAGACTGTCCTCGTAGGCGCGAAGGATGCCGTCGTAGGAGTAGTCGAACTGGACCTCGAACGGCAGGCCGCCGGGCCAGGGTGCGCTGTCGAAGCTGGCGGTGTCGCGCGGGGCGCGCAGGATGCGGCCAACCTTGGTCGAAACGACGAACTCGTCGCGTGGCCGCTCACGAAGCAGACGCCCGACGCGCAGCTCGCTCAGGCCCCGGCCATACCATGGCGCGGTATCGAAATAGCGCAGGCCGGCGTCCCAGGCTGCCTCGAGAGTGGCCGCGGCCTGCTGCTCCGGGACGCGGCCGCCGGTGCCAGCGATGGTGGCCCCGCCAAAGCCGAGGGTGGTCACCTCGACCGTCGTGCGGCCGAGTCGGCGTCGTGCCAGGACGTGGCCGCCATTGGCCAGCGCGACAGGACTCGCCGGCGTCATGCGACCAGACTGCCGATGCCGAGCCGCTCGCAGATGGCGTCGAGCTCGCGCCGGGTGATCTCGTCGAGCGGATCCGATGGGGCACGCACGACGGCCGAACGAATCACGCCCCGCCGCCGCAGCAGCTCTTTGTGGATGGTATGCCCGAGCCGGATGCCGGCCGTGGCCAGCTTTGCCAGTGGCGCGATCTCGCGTTCGTGGACCTCGACCGCCTGCCGCTCGTCGCCGGCCTGCCACAGCTCCCAGATGCGCACGAACGTCTCGGGTTGGCTGGGCCACGGCATCGTGCCCATGGCGCCGCGACGCAGCTCTTCGAGCAGGTAGGTGCCGCCAGCCCCGCCGAAGACGGTCACCAGCCCCCCACTCGCGTCGACCGCCGCCTGGACCTGCGTCGGTTGCGGCGGGCTCTCGACCTTGGCGTAGCGCACCCGCTCGCTCTCGTCGGCGATGCGGCGGATGAGCGCGGCCGGCACCGGCGTCGCCTGGGTGTCCTGAATGAAGACCGGCACGCTGACCGCATCCGAGATGGCTTTGAAGTACGCGCGGACCTCGGAGGCCGACACCGGCGGCGCTGGCGGCAGGCACATCACCGCCGCCGCCCCAAGCTCCACCGCCTGCCGACTGTACAGCGCGGCGGTCAGGCTGGCCTGGGCGCCGGTGTTGACCACCACCGGCACACGCCCGCGGGTCTGATCGATGACGATGCGGATGACCTGCTCGCGCTCCGGCTCGGTGAGCTTCTGAATCTCGCTGCCGAGGGCGATCCCCAGACCGTGCACGCCGGCGCCGATGGTGAAGTCGACCAGGCTGCGCAGGCTGTCCTCGTCGACCCGTTCGCGCTGGTCGAAGGGCGTGACCAGGATCGGATAGATGCCTTGCAGAGGGTTGCTCATTTACCTGGCCGCCAGCGCCGGCTGCCGATCGGCCGCCAGCGTGTTGTCCTCGATGTACTCCCAGACGATGTCGTAGCCCAGGCCCGGTGCTTTCGGCAACGTCACGTAGCCGTCGGGGTCCAGCCGGTCGCACGTCTGGCGCAAGTACGGGTGCGGCGCGTCGTAGTCCACGCCGGGCGCCAGCAAGCCCTTCTCGTAGTATTCGCTGGTGTCCTCGCTGGTGGCCCCAAGGACCTGCAGGTTGCCGAATCCGGCCATGTGGATCTCGCAGCGGAGTCCATACGCTTCGCACACGATGGCGGTCTTGCGGGCGCCGGTAATACCGCCGCGCACCACGTCGATGCGGCTCATATCCGAGGCGCCGCGCAGGATCCACTCGGCACGCGTGAACACACCACCGGCGGCGATCTCCGGCGACAGGATGGGAATGCTCAGCTCGCGCGCCAGCCGCACGTAACTCTCGACCCGATACTCCGGCATGGGGTGCTCGTACCAGTAGAAGTCGAGCTTCTCCAGCTCGCGGCCGACCTTCAGGGCTTCCTCGAGCGTGTGGTAGGTGCCCCACGGGTCGTACATCAGCACGTAGTCCGGTCCAACCGCCTCGCGCACCAGCCGGCAGGTCTCGATGTCGGCGGCGACGTTCGACGGCCGGCCCGGCGTTGCCTTGCCCGTAGCTGGATCCCAGAAGTAGTGCGGGTGAACCTTGTAGGCCAGGTAGCCTTCACGCTTGCAGGCCAGCGCGTGGTCGGCATAGACCTGCGGCGAGCCGACGTTGGGGTACGTGCTGGCGTAGGCCTTGACCCGGTCACGCGCGCCGCCCATCAGCTTGTAGACCGGCTGGCCCGTCACTCGGCCGGCCAGGTCCCACAGCGCCAGGTCAACCACGCTGGCCAGGTTCTCGGGGATGTTGGCCACCCACAGCCACTTCCAGATCATCTCGCGGTCGAACGGATCCTGGCCCACCAGCAGGGAGCGGATACGGCCGAGCATGACCGCCCGATCGTCGGGCAAGAGTCCCTCCTGGTCGCCGTGCGCGCCGCCGCCGAAGTAGTAGCCCTCCGCGCCTTCGTCGGTGACGATACGCGTGACCGTCTGGAGCAGCTCAGCGCGCGGATACGCCTGGCCGTTCTTGAAGCGGTCGGCGTGCGTCCGAAAGGCCACGATCTGGATATCGGTGATCTTCACCAGGTCGATTTTGCCATGCGGCGTGCGTCCCATACGATGGATCAGCTCAACATCGGGAGGATATGTGGCACGCGTCGGTTTCGTGATGCAGCTCAAGCCGGGCAACGAGGCGATCTACAAGCAGAAGCACGACGAGATCTGGCCGGAGATGGTCGAGAGCATCCATCGGCACGGCATCCGCAACTACAGCATTTTCCGGCGTGGCCTGACACTGTTCGCGTACTTCGAGTGCGACGACCCCTCGCAGGCGGGCTCACAACGCGACGATCCTGTGGTTCGTCGCTGGTGGAAGATGATGGAGCCGTACATGGACTACAACGCGGACGGCACGCCCTGGAGCGAGCCGATTGAGGAAGTGTTCCACCTGGACTGAGCCAGGCCCACCGGTGA
This sequence comes from uncultured bacterium, assembly GCA_966426465.1. Taxonomy (GTDB): domain Bacteria; phylum Chloroflexota; class UBA6077; order UBA6077; family CF-72; genus CF-72. The sequence goes on from CBJLVJ010000194.1 coordinate 4,320, forward strand.
TCGCTGATCGATGCCGCGGCACTGGGCCCATTGCACGTACGGAGTGAATCATCCTGGGAGGTAGCTCGTGCAACAACAGGAGTCCCCGTCGTTTCCGTCGGTGGTGTCGGTGGTCCTGGACACCACCAACGCTCGCGGCCTGGCGGAGTTTTACCGCAACCTGCTCGGCTTTGCGTACCGAGCGGGCGACGAGCCCCCGGCCGAAGGTCAGCTGGACGAGCGAGGCCAGGACTGGTTGGTCATCCGTCACCCCTCCGGCTCGCCTCGCATCGCCTTCCAACAGGTACGCAGTTTGCCCAGATCGACCTGGCCGCGGGACGAGATCCCCCAACAACTCCACCTGGACCTGAGCGTTCCGACGCTGCCAGACCTCGACAGGCAACACGAGCGCGCGCTCGAGCTCGGCGCCACCCTGCTCTACGACCGATCGGAGGACAAAGAGGAGCCCTTACGGGTGTATGCGGACCCGTCCGGACACCCCTTCTGCATTTTCGTAGCGCCCGGCTGAAAGATCAGCTTCCGAGCAAACCGAGCAACCGCCGGGCGTTCCAGGCGAGATTGTCCCAGTGGCCGGCGAAGGCCTGGTACGCCAGGCCGTCCAGACCGATGGCGAGCTCATAACAGTGCAGCCGCTCTTCGAAGCTCGGAACGTCCAGTCCGATATCGGCGTAGTGCTCTCGCGCGGCACGGCGAAAATCGACCGCGCTCCAGGGTTGATACCACGGCTGCCAGAACGTGAACCACGCCAGGTCCCACAAAAAGTCGCCGTACATCGACGAGCCCCAGTCCAGTACCGCGCTGATCCGATCGGCCTGGACCAGCACGTTGAAATACAGCAGGTCGGAGTGGACCAGGTGGCGCTGATTCGGACAGGCATCCACGAGCAGCGCCAACCGTTCGTAGGCGGCATCGAACGCGTGCTGGCCGGTGTCCGATTCCCGCAGCCGTGCGCGCCAGCCGAAGGTCCGATTGCTCGGGGCGTCGATGGCGACACCGAGCAGCGCGTCGCGCCATGTCGCATGTGGGGCCGTTCGATCACCACGCCACACGCCGAAGCCGCTGCTCGAGGACACGTCCGCTTCGCGACAGGCATCCAGGCTGGCGAACAGCGACGGCAGCAGGCGCTGCATGGCGGCCTCGTCTCTGCTTTCGATGAACTCGCCGTACGCGCGTTCCGAGATGGCATAGAAGCCGTCGAAAGCAGGACCCATCTCGACGAGCCGCGGGATCGGCAGCCGCGGCGAGGCAAAACGCATCGCCAGCCGATCCTTCAAGAATTCTTCGTCGAGGGCGCTGAACCGCACCACGAACTCGCCGTGGTTCGGCCAGCCGAAGTAGAAAGCCCTGGACCACTCGCCATGGCCAACACGCTGCACGCTGTGCGGCGGCACCTCGCTGCCGAGTCGGGACGTAAGAAACGCGGCCACCCCAGCCGGGTCCAACGCACCCACGTGCATGCCGCCACTACGCGTCGTTAGGAGCCGGCTCCTTCGGGCTCGGGATACCAGCCCGTAAAGTAGGGGCCGTCAGGCGCGCGCCATTCGCGCAGGGCGATGCTCGGGCCGCCCGGGTCTCGCACCACGGCCTGGCGTCCCCACACGCTACGCGTTTTCCAGATGGGCC
>CBJLVJ010000195.1:0-5925 GCA_966426465.1 uncultured bacterium
ACCAGCATCTGCAGGATGCCGTTCGGATTCGACAGCCACGCCGGCCGGGGCGGAGTAATGCCGATGGTCGTCAGCAGCCAGTCGGCCAAACCTCCGCCCTGCAAGATCCACATGAACAGCAACGCCACCACAATCGACGAGGAGATCGACGGGAAGTAGTAGGCGCTACGGAAGAAGGTGCGACCGCGGATCTGCTGGTTCGCCGCCAGCGCCACCAGCAGGGCGAGAATGGTCTGGCTCGGCACCACGCCGAGCGAGTAATAGACGGTATTGCGCAGGGCGAGCCAGAAGTCGGAGTCGTCGAGCAGCAGACGATAGTTCTGCAGACCACGGAAGCTGCGCTCCTGGCTCAGCAGATCCCAGTTGTAGAGCGACATCCACAGGGTCTGCAGGATCGGCCAGATCAGGAACGTGCCGAGCACGATCAGCGTGGGCAGAATGAACAGGTAACCGACGAGCATGTCCTCGCGGGCCATACCCGACAGCGACCCGCTGCTGCGCTGCGCCCTCGTCGAGGCAGCTACGGCGCTCATGACGCGGTCTCCCGTCCCGTTCGGGTCGTGTGAGAGCTGCCTGTTCCTCCCTCAGGATGACAGGCAACTTGTGAGGCTGGCCGAACCCCTTCGAATCGACCACCCGCTGGCATGGATGAGGCCATTACTGCTTGGCGAGGATGTCGTTGCCGCGTTTTTCGATGTCGGCCAGCGCGTCCTTGCTGGTCATCTTGCCGGCGAAAACGGCCTGCAGGTCGGGCGTGACGACCTTGTCGTTGATCTCCTGGCCGCCGGGGCCGAGCTGCCACGGCTGGGCGTACCCGCCTGCCTTGAGATACGGCTCGCGCTCTTTGAAGTTGGACAGCCAGTCTGACTCCAGCGACTTGCGCGACGGCATCGCCAGGCCCAGCGACGTCCACTTCTTCATGCCGTCAGGTCCGGTCAGATAATTGACCAGGACCCAGGCGGCGTCCTTCTGCTGAGTCTTGGCGTTGATCGAATATGACACGGTGAACGCGAACGTGCCCTTGCCTTTGGGACCCGAGGGCATCTCCGAGATGTTGAACTTCATCTCCGGCGCGTCTTTCTTGATGGCTGGAAAGATCCAGTTGCCCTCGAAGACGATGGCTGCTTTCTTCTTGATGAACGCGTCGCCCGGCCACTGGGTGCCCGTATCGGCAGGCGTGCTAGCGATACCGTCCTTGTACATGCCGTAGTAGAAGTCCAGCGCCTGCTGGCCCTCCGGGCTGTTCAGGGCGATCTTCGAGCCGTCATCGCTGACCATCTTGCCGCCGGCTGCCAGCACAAAGGCGCCGAAGCGCGGCAGCTCGGCCGGGATGACGGTGCCGTAGGTGCCACTGCTCTTGTTGGTGAGCTTCTGCGCTGCTGTCTTCAGCTCGTCCCAGGTGCTCGGCGCCTGGTCGATTCCGGCTTTGCTGGCCGCGTCGGCGTCCCACTCCATGGCCAGACTCGACCAGTCCTTCGGCAGACCATACGTCTTGCCCTTCCACTGGAAAGCCTTGTACAGGCCGGGATAGAAGTCGCTCGTGTCGACCTTGTCGCGGCCGATGTAATCGTCGAGCGGCTCCAGCAGGTTGCGCTTCATCAGGTCAGGCGCAAGCAGGCTGTCCACGTAGAAGACGTCGGCGGCCGTACCAGCCGCCAGGTCGGTCTGGAGCTTGGTGGCGTAGTCGGGCACCGGCTGGAAGGTGACCTGGATGCTCGGATACTGCTTCGAAAACTCGGTCAGGGTGTCGTTCAGCAGTCGGTCTTCTTCGGGCGAGGACGACCAGCCCATGAGACGCAGATTGCCGGACGGAACCGCGCCCGCGGAGGGCTTGCTCGCCGCCCCGGCGGCCTGGGTCGGCGCCCCGGCAGCGGGCGCGGACGTGGCGGCGGCGGGCGCCGACGTGGCGGTGCCTGGTTGAGACTGCGTGGGGCCGCACGCGGCCACGACCTGGACCACGCAGAGCACGATGGCGAGCCAGCGAATTGAACGCATACAGGTACCTCCGAGTCCCCAGGCGGCACTCCCTTCCCTGCCCGCGCCCTGATCTCAATTACAGACCCGATGTGCGCGGGCTGTCAATCAGCGGGGCGGGTAGCGCCAACCAGGCGAGGACCCCAGTAGCTGTCCCACAGATTACTGATGATGACGCCGTGCGACTCGTCGGCCGCGTGCACGAAGCGGCCCTCGCCGACGTAGATGCCCGCGTGGCTCAGCCCGCGGCGGTAGGTGTTGGCGAAAACCAGCACGTCGCCGGGTCGCAGGTCATCGGCATCCACGGAACTGCCGCTGTCCAGCTCGCCGGCCTCGTTGTGCGGAATGGCGACGCCGAACTGGCCATAGACCCACAGCACGAAGCCCGTGCAGTCGAAACCGGCGGGTGAGGTGCCGCCCCAGCGGTACGGGCTGCCAATGTACGCTTCGGCCAGATTGGCCACCTCGGCGCCAGGATCGGGCGCGGCCAGAGCAACACTGGCGGTGCTGGACAACGCGGCTGCGATGGCGCAGCACGCGGCTAGACGACGGACATGTTGGAACACACGAGACAGCACGAAGCCAGGTCTCCTTGCGGGGTGCAGGGATATGGAGCCGGGCGTCAGAGCGCGAGGGGAGCGCCAGCGAGCAACACGGGCTCAGCTAGCGGCCGATTCTGCATGCGCGCCGAGCGACGCTCGGGGGGCCGTCGATGTCGACGACACGGAGATAGGCAGCGCCGATTGGGCGCCACGGTCGGCGTTATAGACCGGGAGAGTGCGCGAGGCAAGCCGTGCTAGAGTCAGTCGACTGGCTGCATGCGCAATCTTTTACGTAAAGCCCCGGCTTACATCACCGTGCCGGGCCAGGCGCGGCCAGCCGCGCACGACAAAGACGCTGAGGGACTGTGGGTTCGTTGCGAGAACGAGCGCTGCCGTGAGCTACTGTACGTGCGCGAGTTCGAGAACAACCTGAAGGTGTGCCACAAGTGCGACCATCATGCGCGCCTGTCGGCTCGCGAGCGGGTGCGCCAGCTGGTCGACGAGGGGACGTTCGTCGAACACGACGCCGAGCTCACGGCGGCTGATCCGCTTGGTTTCGCCGCGGCCGGCGCGACATACCGCAACAAGCTTGACGAAGCTGTCGCGCGGTCTGGCGAGCGAGAAGCCGCCATCGGTGGCAGCGCCTCGCTGGACGGCTTGCCCATCGAGATCCTGGTGCTGGACTTTGCCTTCATGGGCGCGAGCATGGGCAGCGTGGTCGGCGAAAAGCTCGCTCGGGCCGCCGATCGCGCCGTCGATCGTCACGCGGCGCTGGTCACGGTCAGCGCCTCGGGCGGCGCGCGCATGCAGGAGGGCATTTTCTCGCTCATGCAGATGGCCAAAACCGTGTCCGCGCTGGCGAGCCTGGGCGCGGCGCAGGTCCCGCACGTCTCGATCCTGGCCGATCCCACCCTGGGCGGCGTCACCGCGAGCTACGCGGGCGTGGGCGATGTGATCGTCGCCGAACAGGGCGCGCTGGTCGGCTTTGCTGGGCCGCGCGTGATCGAGCAGATCACCAAGCAGAAACTGCCGGCGGATGCCCAGCGGGCGGCGTTTCTGCTCGAACACGGCATGGTCGACATGGTCCTGCACCGGCGCGAGCTGCGGCCGACACTGATTCGGCTACTGCGGCTCTACGCCGGCGTTCGTCAGCCAGCACTCGCCGGGGTTTGAGGCTTGCCCAGGAAAAACGGGTCGGTACGGCTGAAGCCCACGCAGACGGCGTCGTCGCCGACGGCCTGGGAGCGCGTCCAGCTCGCGCGTCATGCTGAGCGGCCGTACACGCTCGATTACGTTGGGCTCATTTTCTCGGACTTCGTCGAGCTGCACGGCGATCGACAGTTCGCCGACGATGCGGCGATCGTGGGTGGCCTGGCAACGCTGCAGACGCGCACGGTCATGCTCATCGGCCACCAGAAGGGCCGCGACACACGCGACAACGTGCTGCGACGCTTCGGCATGGCTCGGCCGGAGGGCTATCGCAAAGCGCTGCGCCTGATGCGGCAGGCCGAGAAATTCGGCATCTCCGTGGTGACGCTCATCGACATACCTGGCGCGGACCCGTCGCTGGTGGCCGAGGAGCGTGGCCAGGCGTTCGCGATTGCCGAAAACCTGCTGGCGATGAGTCGCCTGCGCGTACCCATCGTCAGCGCGATCATCGGCGAGGGTGGCTCGGGCGGAGCGCTCGCCCTGGGTGTGGCGGACCGCGTGCTGATGCAGGAGAACGCGATCTATTCGGTTGCGTCGCCCGAGGCGGCCGCGAGCATCCTGTGGAAGGACGGCAGCCGCGGCGCCGAGGCGGCCGGCGCCATGCGCATCACGGCGCAGGACCTGCTGCGGTTCGGAGTCGTGGACGTGATCGTGCCTGAGCCGCCCGGCGGGGCGCACGCGGATCACACCATGGCCGCGCACAATCTGCGCGACAGCCTGGTCGAGCACCTCGAAGCGCTCGCCCGCGTCCCGCTCGATGCGCTGGTCGAGCAGCGCGCCAGACGGTACCGGGCCATCGGCGTGTTCGAGGCGTGAACCTCGACGAGATCGAACCCGTCGCCGTCGAGTTGGCGCGGGCGGCGGGCGCACGTGCGCTCGAAGCGTTCAGCCGCACGGTCGCGCTCGAGTTCAAGGGCAAGAAGCAGGACAACCCGGTCACCGCGCTCGACCGTGACGTGGAGACGTTCCTGCGAGCCGAGCTGCGCTCCAGATTTCCGACGCACGGATTGGTGGGTGAGGAGCACGCCGACGAGATCGCCGCCGATGCCGAGTACGTCTGGGTCATCGATCCGATCGACGGCACGATGAATTTCGCGTCTGGACTGCCGCTGTTCGGCATCTCGCTGGGTTTGCTCGAGGCAGGCAGGCCGGTCGTTGGCTGCATCTGGGTGCCGGTTGGCCCGACGCTCGGATCGGGCGTGTTTCACGCGCGGCTCGGTGGCCGAGCCTGGTTCGACCAGCAGCCCGTGTGCGTGTCGCGCGCGGTCGATGAGCGCGGCCAGATCATGGCTCTGCCGGCGGGCTACCTGCGCGCGTTCCGCTTCCGTCGGCCAGGTCGCGACGTACCGCGGCCGGCGCGCGCGTTGCCCGAGCCGAGGACCACGGGTTCGTGTACGGCGGAGATGGTGCTGGTGGCCAGCGGCGCGCTGCGAGCGACCATGTTCATCAAGCCCAGCATCTGGGACGTCGCTGCGGGCACGTTGATTGTGCGCGAGGCTGGCGGTGAGGTGCTGACGTGGGCCAACGGCAAATGGCAAGCCTTCCAACGCTTCGCGCCCGAGCCGCCGTCACGCAGCAAAGGTGAGCCGGCGCTGCGCCACTGGGGCCGGCCGCTGCTGGCGGGCGCCCCCGACGCGCTGGAGCGGCTCACGGCTCGCATGGCGTGGCACCCACGATTGCCGCGGCCACTGCAGAAGCTGATCGGGATGTAAGCTCGCCAATCCCGAGCGTGCGGTCCTTCAGCTCTTGTCGGAGCTGCTGGCGGGTCTGCTCGGTTGGGACCTGGAGATAGTCGGCAAGGCCAGCTTGATCGCGCAGCAGCACGCCAAAGACGAACAGCGCGGCGTGGCGACGGCGGACCTGTGCCAGGCCAACCACCTTTTTCGGGCCGATCGAGACTTCGTGGGGCGAGAGCAGGCCGTAACACGTCGAGGCGAGGACGCCCCCCAGCGCATCGGGGCGGGCGCGGACGGCCGCCACGTCGGCCCGCGCCTCGTCGACCTCGATGCGGCGAGCCTGCCCGAGCCCGATCGACCGTAGCCGAGCGGCAAGGTCGTCGCCCAGCCAGCGGTAGGATTCCGTCACGTCGCTGGAGATCGAGCCGGTCGGGACGCACACCGCCCCGCACAGCATCTGGTCGTCCAACAGCAGCGCACCCCCGCCAGCGCGGCGTTCCAGGACGGCAACGCCGTCGGCCTCG
>CBJLVJ010000196.1:0-5915 GCA_966426465.1 uncultured bacterium
GCCACGCATTAGTCCGTCACGTATGTGACGGGGATGCCTCTAGCGGTGGCCGCGTCGACGGCGATGTTGTCCACGCCAACGCCGTAGCGCGCGATGACCTTGAGCTCGGGCGCGCTCGCGATGATGCTGGGCGTGACCTGCGCAAAGCAGGTCATGATCGCGGCCGAGTCGATGGCCAGAGAGCGCAAGGTGGCTTCGTCCGAGCGGGGTGCATCGGTCACCTGCAGCCCGGCTTTCTCCAGGATCGCACGCTCCAGGTCGACATCCGGCCAGGTGTGATCGGTGATCAGAACCTTGCCCGTCTGGGAATTCACGGCAATCAATCGCGGGCTTGCTTCTTCACGGCCTCGATCAGCCCCTGGATGTAGCCATTCGCGAAGGCGCGGCCGCGGTGGCCCCATGCCGTGTCCTGGAACGTCTGCGGCACGTGGTCGTCGATGAAGAAACCATCGAAGCCAACCTCGAAGTAGGTCCGCATGGCGCGGTACATGTCGACATAGCCGGTGTTCACGAATTCCTCGTGAAAGGTGGGGACGACGCCGGAAACATTCCGGAAATGGACGTACAGGATCTTGTTGCGGGAGCCGAAGTAGCGGATCTTCTCATAGATGTCCACGCCATCGGCCATTTCCGAGAAGGTTCCCTGACAGAACTCGATCCCGTTGGCGTCGCTCGGGTAGATCTCGACCAGGCGCTTGTAGGCGGCAAAGCTTCGCAGCACCTGGGGGATGCCGCCGAGGACTTCGACCGGCGGGTCGCACGGGTGGATGCCCAGGCGGATGCCTTCCTCCTCTGCGACTGGTGTGATGATGCGTATCCAGTGCTCCAGTTTCTTCCAGCTTTCCTCCTCGGAATAGACACGCCCGTGGGTAGGTGGATACTGCTGACCCATGCGGTCGTCGTAGGCGGTGGCCAGCGCGCCGCCGCGGATGGCTCGCGGCGGAGTACGCCAGACGTGGGATGGCATCCAGTTGTAGCCAAAGATGGGAATGCCGGCGCGCGCGATGTTGCGCACGGTGTAGATCATGTTCTCGATCTGCTGATCGCGGCGGGGTCCGCCGAGCATGATCTGGTCGTAGAAATGCGGCGGAACGTTTTCCAGCGCGCTCAGCTTGAGGCCCCACTGCTCGACGCTCAGGCGCAGCTTGACCAGGTCGACGAGCTCCCAACGCTCGGCGCCCGGCAGCAGGGGCGTGTTGAGCAGCACGTCGGTCGCGCCGAACTGCGCCGCGAACTGCAGGTACTCCGGTGTCGCGACGTTGAACTGTCCGAAGCCAGGTCGCATCGCGCCAGGCTACAGGAGCAAGCTGCCGAGGCGCGAGACGACCAGGCCGTCGTCCTCTTCGCGGAGCGTGACGGGATTGATGGTCACGGCGTCGCCGTGCTGGCCCACGGCGATCGCCGGGTGACCGCTGAGGAGCGCCCTGGTCAGACCACCGGCGTCATAACGGGCGCGGGCAGGATCGAGGTTGAGGCGCAGGACACATGGAGCGGGGCCGTCGCCGTGGAGGATGTTCATGGACACGCCCGCGGCGCCCTCGAGCTCGGCGCGCATCGCTTGCAGGCGGCGTTCGTAGCCGGCAATGCGCGCCTCGTGATCGGTTTCGAGCCATTCCTGAAGCGCCGTAACCACGGCCACGATGGTCTGTCGATCTACCTTGAGCGGTCGACCGAAGCTTCTCTCCCAGGCGGTTGTTTCGAAGCCGATGAAGCCGTGCTGCGCCGCCGCGTTGACCAGGTCACGGCGGCCGCACAGAATTCCCGAGGCGTTCAGCGCGCCGATATATTTGGCGCCGAAGGCGACGAGGTCCGCTCCGTCCCGCGCGTAGCTCCGGAATTTGTCGAGCGGGTACACGCGCCCGGCAGCGTCAACCAGCACCGGCACGCCACGGGCATGGGCAATACTGAGCACTTCGGCCAGCGGCAGCGTGCCAGGCGCGCCATCGAGATGAGCCGGGAACAGAACGGCGGCGACGGAGGGACCGAGCGCCGCCTCCAGCTGTGCCGAAGTGGTGCCGTCTGGCTGGCCCACTTCGACCAGCTTCGCGCCAGGCACCGTCACGACGTGCTCGTAGTGGTAGTGATGTCCGGCCTGAATCAGCACCTGCCCGGGCAGACCGGTGGTGTCTGGCAGACGCGCGATCTTGTCCGTATCGGCGCCGGCCATGCACGCCGCGGTGCCGAGCGCGAGCGCCGCGGCGGCGCCCGGCGTCACGTAGGCTGCCTCGGCGCCGAGCAGGTCGGCAATCACCGCTCCGGAGCGCTCGAGCAATTGCTGCATATCGACGTAGTAACGCTCGGCATCCTGCATGGCGCGACGCACGCGCGCGGAGGGCGTAGAGCCGCCGAGCACGGTGTTGTTGCCGCGAGCGTTGATGACCGGCGTGGCGCCGAGTTGCTCGTAGACGCTGGTTGCGCTGGGTGCTGACGTCGACATACCAGCTACTGTACTCGGGCAATAGCCGGCCGGACCTCCATGAGCCGTCCCGTCGCGAGCGACTGCTCGGCCAGAGCCAGCACTTCGACGACGCGTGCGCCGAAGTGCACGTCACACGGGTGAGCGGGACGTGGCTGCCCTGCCTGTTCGACGAGGGCATCCAGGGCGACGCCGTGCGCGACGAGCGGATCGAACGGGCCAGCCGGCGCCGTTTCACGGCCGTGCTCGCCGTACACGTAGATGGACGTCGCGGTCGCAGCGGGTGGGACAGTCAGGCTGAGAGACGCCGTGCTGGACCGACCCTCTTCGTGCTGCAGCACCAGGTGCACCTGGTCCCGTACGCCACCCGCGGCCATCACGGCGGTCACCCGGCCCAGGGCCGGCAGCAACAGCGACAGGGCGTGTGGACCGATGTCCCACAGGGCGCCCTTTTGCCGGCGCCAGGGTGATGCCCCGAACGGATTGCCTTCGACGAAAATCGATCCGGCGAACTCGGCTCTGCCGCACTCCCACCCACCCAGCTCCTCGAGCTGGCGCAGCCAGGCCTCGTTCTCAGTGGTGAATCGGCGGGTGAAGAAGACGATCGACGCGACGCCCGCGCGATCCACGGCTGCCTCCAGCCGCAAGGCATCGGCCACCGACGTGGCGATCGGCTTTTCCAGCAGCAGGTGACGTCCAGCCTCGGCCGCGCGGGTGGCGATGTCTGCCTGCACGTCAGGCGGAACGGCAAACGTCAGCGCGTCAACGTCGGCGATGAGCTGATCGAGATCCGCGTATGCGCGCGTCTGTAGCTCGGCGGCGGCTTCGGCCGTCCGCGAAGCATCCCGCCCCCACACGCCGACGAAGTCGATGCCGGCATGCTGGGCAGCGCTTCGGCCATGGACCACGCGTGCCCAGTAGCCGGAGCCGATCAATCCGAGGCGCATCAAGCTCTGTGTGAAGCTTAGCGCTCCGGCGCAACATGAGTGGGTCGACCCGAGCTTCGACCAAAGTCGCAGTGAACCCACGACCCAAGTCGATGGTTACACCTGTCGTGCGTCTGACACAGTACCCGCTCCGGGAGGCCACTCTACTGATTCGGATCGCCACGCCGAAGCCCGATGCGGCATCCGGCGCCTGGCGGCAGTTACGCGTGCTGGTCGTCGACGACGAACCAACCCTGCGCGAAGTCATCGCCGCCTACCTGGAAGATTCGGGCTACGTTGTCGACCAGGCCGAAAACGGCCTCCAGGCGCTCCATCGAATGCGCACAGCCCGACCAGATGTGATCGTGCTCGATCTGCTGCTGCCCGTCATGGACGCGCACGCGTTCGTGAATGTTATGCGGAATGAGCCTTTGTTTGCGGCGGTGCCGGTGGTCCTCTTGTCGGCGGCAACCGATCTGCCCAAAGCCACGGAAGAGCTCCAGCCGCGCGCGTCGCTTGCGAAGCCCGTGGACCTCGACGTGCTCCTCGCGGTCGTCGCCCGCGTTGCCACGAGCTAACCCGATGCGACGCCTCCCGGAGTTACATTGTGAAATGTGACTCGCTTCACACGCCGTGAGCTGGCGCGCGTGGGGGTCGGCCTGAGCCTGGCGCGGCTGGCGGCGGCGTGCTCGCCGGTATCCACTCCGCCGCCAACCTCACTACCGACGTCCACGCCACAAGCCATTGCTCCGGCGCCTGTCGCGGCAACCCCGGCCGTCGCTCCGACGCGAGCCGGCCCGGTATCGGTCAGGGCCGCATCGGTGTTCGTCGACCTGGTCGATTCGCCGTTGTACATCGGATTCTCGCGGGGCTATTTCAACCAGGCTGGTATCGACCTGGAACTACAGCAGTACCCGACGCTGCAGGACATGCTCGAACCACTGACTGGCGGTCGGTTGGAGGTCGCCTTCGACGCCGCACCTGGCGCGGACCTGTTCAACGCGCTCGCCAGTGCCAGCGGACTCAAGCTCGTCGCCAACCAGGGCGCGACGGACAGCTCGCACGACGCGCCGTACTTCGCGCTGGCCGTGGCCCAAGCGCTGTCGGACTCCGGCGAGGTTACGCAGGTCAGCGACCTTCGCGGCCGGACGATCAACATCGTCGCGCGTGGGTCCGCGGCGCACTTCAACGTGGACCAGGCTCTGCGGAGTGGCGGACTGTCGCTGGACGACGTGCAAGTGCGAGAGATCGCGATGCAGGCCAGCGTTGCCGAGATGCGGAGTGGGTCGTTGGCCGCCTCGTTCCTGACGGAGCCCTTCCTGACTCAGGGCAAGCAGGACGGCAACCTGCAGGTGCTGGTCAACCTGGAGAAGCTCGCGCCTGGTCGCGACTTCACGGACGTCCTGTATGCCCCGGCATTTGCGCAACGCCAGCCTCTGGCGAACAACTTTATGGTCGCCTATCTCCGCGGCGTGCGCGATTACCTGAAACTCTTCTCCGGCCGGCCGACAACCGAACGGGCAACTGTGGTCGACCAGCTGGTCGGGTTTCTGTCGGTCAAGGACGCACGGTTGTTCGACCTGATGACGCTCCCATCCGTCAATCCTGACGGTCGGGTGAACGCGGCGGACCTGCAGGCTCAGCGGGACTGGTTCGCGTCCCAGAACCTCGTCGGCGCGCAAGGCGACCTGAATCAGGCGATCGACCCGCAGTTCGTCGACTTCGCGGTACGCCAGCTGGGGCAGTAGCGCTGAACCCGGGCTCGGTCGGAAATCCAGCGCCGGTAGCGCTGGTCCATGAAGCGCGAAAACGCTTCGAGCGAATCGATGGTACCACTGCGCGCGAGCCAGCGCTCATAGCCGCGCAGCGTCGAACAGGACCGGCCGAACAGGTCGGGGTGCGCTTGCGCGAGCCGCTCACGTGCCTGGGGACCGTAGGGCAGGCCGAGCAGGACCAGCGCGTCGTGCAGGAAGTGCCAGAAGCTCGGCGGCCGCGAAGCGTACAGGGAGAGCGAGGCTGCCATGACCATGAGCCACTCTAGGCCGACGTGGTCGGCATTGGCTTTGGTCAACTCGTCCGAATTTCTGCTTGCCAGATTGGTTGCCGCGGTCTAACTCACCGCGCCGCTTCAAGGTTCGAGCCCGCGACGCTTGGCGTCACGCCGTACCGTTCCCCGTGTTGGAACAAGTCCCCTTCGGGGAGAAGATTTTCTCAACATGACGAACGGTAGTGCCGAGAACTGGAATCGGCGCTGCCCGGCCGAGCAGCCTTGCATCACGCCATACCGTTCACGGTGTTGAAATAACCCCCTTCGGGAGAAGCAACCCCTTCGGGACAAGGAACCCCTTCGGGGGAAGCAACCCCCTTCGGGAGAAGCAACCCCTTCGGGGTAAGGAACCCCCCTTCGGGAGAAGATTTGACCCCTTCGGGAGAAGATTGATTTCAACACGACAAACGGTAGCGCTGAAAAGCTTGAGTGAGCCCTGCGGGACCCGGGTGCGCCGCCGGGCGGGCTGGTTTATGCGCCGGGGAGGTCGCCGCTCTTGCGCGCCTGGAGGATGTCGTTGTAGGCG
>CBJLVJ010000197.1:0-5911 GCA_966426465.1 uncultured bacterium
CTCGAACGCCTGCGGCTGATCAAGCGCCTGCGTGAAGTGGTCGGGCTGAGCCTGGCCGAGGTGCGCACCTTTCTCGATACGGAAACCGAACGGCAGGCGTTGCGACGCGAGTACAAGGTCACGACCGACCCCGCCCGCCAGAGCCAGCTACTCGATCGAAGCGAGCCGATCCTGCAGCGTCGTATCGACCTGCTCGAACGCAAGCGCGCGGCTGTGCAGGCGCTGCTGGACGAGGAGCGCGAGCGCCTGGAGCGGGTTCACGCGCTTCGTCTCGCGGCCGTCGCCGACGGCTGACAACTACCTCCTGGAGACACATCGAGCATGACCCATCCCGTACCGAGCCTGAGCCGCGAGCAGCCAGCCAGCATGGCGCCCGACGGGGTGCAGCCTACCCCGAGGTCGGTCGAAGCGGACGACCAGCCCGGCTACGAGTGGGTGGCGTTGTCAGTCACGACGGTTGGCGCGCTGCTGGCTTCGCTGCAGGGCTCGTCACTGGTCATCGCCTTGCCGGACGTTCTGACTGGTCTGGGCGCGACCTTCCTGACGATCATGTGGGTGCTCCTTGGCTATCTGCTGATCACCACCGCCCTGGTCCCGGTGGTGGGCCGTCTCGCCGACATGGTCGGGCGCAAGCGCCTGTACGTGGCGGGCTTTGCCGTGTTTACCCTGGGCTCGCTGCTGGCGGGGGTCTCGCAGCCGCAGTTTCACGGCTGGGACCTGGTTGCCTATCGCATCCTGCAGGGCGTGGGTGGCGCGCTGCTGATCACCAATAGCACCGCGATCGTGGCCGATGCCTTCCGCCACGGCCGGGTCGGCCTGGGCCTCGGCGTGAATCAGGTTGCTGGCGCCGCCGGCTTCCTGCTCGGGCCCGTGGTGGGCGGCCTGCTGACGGCTGTTTCGTGGCGCTGGGTGTTCCTGATCAATGTCCCGCTCGGCGTCTTCGGGACACTGTGGGGCATCTGGCGTCTGCGCGAGCCGGTCCGCCTGCCAGCGCACCAGCGCTTCGACTGGTGGGGCAGCCTGACCTTCGTGGTCGGCCTCGGCAGTCTGCTGCTCGCCCTGTCGCTGATCGCTTTTCCGATGTTGCCGATGCCCGTGGTCAACGCCATGTTCGTGGTCGCCGCAATCGGCCTGGTGGGCTTTTTTGTGGCCGAGCTGCGCAGTCCCCAGCCGATGCTGGACCTGCGCCTGTTCAGCGACCGCCTGTTCGGCTTTGCCGCGCTGGCTGGCGCGCTCAATGGCGTGGCGCGTGGCGCGGTGCTGTTCGTGCTGATCTTCTTCCTGCAGGGTCCGTACGGCCAGGACCCGCTGATGGCAGGGCTGATGATGACGCCGTTCGGGGCGGCCTTCCTGCTGCTTGGTCCGATCTCGGGCTATCTCTCCGATCACTACGGCTCGCGATTGCTATCGACGGCTGGTTTGCTGGTCTCAGCGGTCGGCCTGTTCGGCCTGAGCACGGTCACCGCAACCACTCCGTACTGGGTGCTGGCGGTGTACATGGTGCTGATGGGCGGTGGCTCCGGTCTGTTCAGCTCGCCCAACGTCAATGCGCTGATGAGCACGGTTCCGCCGCGCCAGCGTGGCACCGCTTCGGGCATCAACACCATGGTCGGCAACACCGGTCAGATGCTGAGCATCGCCATTGCGTTCCCACTGGTGCTCAGCCGCATTCCCGAGGACGTCATGTTCAAGGTGTTCCTGTACGGCGGCGGCATGGGCGATGTACCCGAGGCACTGCACGCGTTCGAGCAGGGGCTCCACCAGGCCTTCCTGGTGTCCTTCGGCATCACCCTGGTGGCCGCGCTCGCCTCGGTGCTGCGCCCGGCCCACAGTCCCCGTGAGCTGGCTGCCCAGCAGGCCGCTGCCCAGCAAGCCTAGGCGGTCACGACGCGCTACGTCGTTTGATTGAACTCGCGCAGCAGGGCGCTTTCGCCAAGCGCCTCGAGGAGTCGGTCAATCCTGGGCGTGCGGGTTGCGCGTCCAGGCGACGGTTCCAGGCCCTGGCCGCCTCCTCGGGGCAGGAAGTAATTGGCCAGACCCAGCACGTCTGAGGTGAGCCCGGGCAGCAGGCCATGGACGCGCAACAGGAGCTCGGCCTGCCAGCCAAGGACGACCACCGCGTCGCCGCGCCTGGTCGCGGCGACGATCTGCCGTGCGGCGGCATCGGCGCTGATCGAGGTGAACGGCAGCAGCGCTGCGAGGCTGAACAACAGGGATTCGCGTTCGGCGTCGCCTTTGAACTCCGCGTTGACGTGCGAGCCACTGCGCATCAGGCCCGGTACCACAGTCGTGACGGTGATGCCGTCGCGTGCGAGCTCCGCACGCAGGCCTTCGGAAAATCCAACGGCAGCGAATTTGGCGGCGCCGTACGGGAGCAGGTGCGGCACGCTGACTTTGCCGCCGATCGAGGTGATGTTGACGATCCGCCCGGTGCGGCGTGCGCGCATCTGAGGCAGCACTCCTAGCGTCGGATACACCGTGCCCCAGAACATGACCGCCATTGCGCGCTCGAAATCCTCCAGCGTCTGGGCGTCGATCGGGCCGACGGTGATGATGCCCGCGTTGTTGATGAGCATGTCGATGCGGCCGAAGTGCTCGGTCGCTTGTGCCAACAGACGCTCGACGTCGTCGCGCCGGGTCACGTCGCATGGCACGGCCAGTGTCTCGGCACCGAGCCTGGACACGCTGGCGCGCGCTCGCTCCAATTCGCTGGTGTTTCGCGCGCACAGCACGATGCGCGATTGGTGGCGTGCCAGCTCGCGCGCGATGGCCAGTCCCAGGCCGCGTGAGCTTCCGGTGATCACCACGACCTGGCCCGCCAGTTCCATCTGCCGGCTGCGCCGCCAGACTTCGCGGCTCAGCAGCGCGGCGCCGAATCCCAGCCCGGCCCACATCCAGCGCACAGCGACTTCGGGCGATGCAGGCGGCATGCCAGTGACCCGTTTATGCCGTGGTGCGAGTATCGTGTGCAGCAGCAGCCCATGCGCGCCATCGCGGTCAGCAATCACAAGGGCGGGAGCGGCAAGACGACCACCGCGGTCAACCTGGCGGCCTGCCTCGGCGAGCGAGGCCAGCGCGTGCTGCTCATCGACCTGGACCCGCAGGCGAGCGCCACGACGTGGTGCGGCGTTCACGCGCCGCAACGCGACGTCTCACACGCATTTCTGCACGGCGACTCGCTGGACACGCTGGTCGTGCACACCACCTGGCCGGGCGTCGATATGGTGCCGGCGACGTCGTCGCTGGTGGGGCTCGAAAAGGCGCTGGCCAGCGCGGTCGGCGCGGAAACCCTGCTGCGGCGTGCGCTGTCACGCGACGACCTGGCCGCGTCGTGGGATTACGCGCTCGTCGACTGCCCGCCGGCGCTGGGCGTATTGACCATCAACGCGCTCGCCGCTGTGCGCGACGTGCTGGTTCCGGTGGAAGCGCACGTGCTGGCCCTTGCCGGACTGGCGCAACTGCTGCGCGTTCTCGGCGTCGTGCACGAGCGGCTCAACCCGGAGCTGGCGTCCCCGCGCATCCTGGCCTGCCGCGTTGACAATCGCACTCGGCATGCCCAGGAGGTGCTCGACGATCTCCGCCGCCGTTTCGGTGACGGCGTGTTCAGCACGACGATTCGCGAAAATGTGCGTCTCGCGGAATGCCCCTCATTCGCGCAACCTATCATCTGTTATGACAGTCGCAGCGCCGGCGCAGCCGACTATCGCGCTCTGGCCGACGAGATCTTGCGCAGTCAGGAGAGGCCCCAATGAGAAGCACCCCACCGCCTCGCCGGCGTAACCAGCAAACTGGCGCCTCGGCCAGCAGAAAACAGCGCACGCGCTCGACCATCGGGGTCAATCCGCTCGATCTGTTGGCAGCACCAGACTCGCCGCCGCCGCTCGACGCCAGCCGGCCCGCACAGGCGGTCCCTGATGCCTCTGCCAGCGACGAGCCGACCACAGCCACCCCGGCTGAAAACGGCAAAGTGGACACGGAGCCGGACCTGGCGGGCGCCGGTCAGCGTGTGTTCGCGGCGTGGGTCACGGGTACCGAGGGCGTCCTCAGGGCGCTGTTCGAGGCGCAGCAGTCAAACCTGCGGGCGAACCTGTCGGTGCTGGAGGCCAGCACGACAGCGCAACGTCAGATCACGCAAGAGCTCACGGCTGCCGCCCGCCAGGCTCAGGCCGCGGCGCTGCAGGCCTTCCGCACCCACCTGCAGGACACCTCGCGGCGCTAGATCGCGCTCAGCGTCTGGAGCCGCGCTCCTTGGCTTCGGGCGCGTTCTGGCGCGCCGCCTCCGCCCAGCGCTGGGTCCAATCGGACTGCGTCTGGATGGCCTGCCGTACCGCGTCCTGCCACGTCTGCAGGACCCGCTGCACCTGGTCCGAGCCTGCGCCGGAGCTCGCCAGCAGTTGTCTGGCCATCGCGAACCACGCGCCCCAGAGCTGCTTCTGCTGCCTGTTCCACTGTTCGAACGCCTCCTGGCCGCGGCGGACCCAGTCGCGCCCTTCTTCCTGCATACGGGACGTGCTGGTCACCGACTCGCCCCACGTCCGAATCCAGTCTGCCTGAGCGTCCAACGCCTGGTTGACGGAGCGTTCCCAGAGGTCGATTGTCCGGTTCCAGGATTCGGCCGGCGCATTGGCCGACATCTGGGTCGTGCTCAGCATGTCGCTCCAGAGCTTTTGCTGAGCCTCAGTCCACGATCGCGCCAGATCCTGCATCTGGCGAATGCTGTCCATCATGGCCGTGCACCCTCTCTCGTTGACATGATGCCATGTCGCGCGCGGGCGGGTCGGATGCAAACGGAACAACGAGGAAGCGCTAGCGGTTGCGGCTGGTACCTCCGGCGGCGAAACCGAACAGGCGCAGCAGCGCCAGGAACAGGTTGATGATGTCTAGATAGACGCTCACGGCCAGCAGAACCACCTGGCCCTCGGTGGCGCCGCGTGCATTGGCCACCCGGTTCAGGTCGAAGACCAGGAAACCGGTGAACAGGACTGCCGCCACGGCCGAAATGGCAACGTACAGCAGCGGAAGCTGCACGAAGATGCCGACGAGCGAGGCCACGATCACGCCCAGCAGGCCGACGAACAGAATGCCACGCATGCCGCTCAGGTCACGCCTGGTGGTGTAGCCGTAGGCACCCGCGGCCAGCGTGACCGCGGCGGTTGTCCCCGCAGCGTTCAGCACGACCCCGCCGAGACCGCGCGCGACGTAGGCGTCGAGGATCAATCCGAGCAGCATGCCCTCGAAGGTGGCGAAGCCGTACAGCAGGGCGAGATTCCACGGCGAGCGCTCGCGCAAAAACTGCAGCGCGATCAGCGTGCCGAAGCTGCCGATGACCGCGAGGAGGAAGCCTCCAGGTCCGAGCGTCCGACCGATGAGGGCGCCGCCGGCGGTGAAGACGAACGCGAAGCCAAGCAGGCCGAGGACTTTGCCCAGCACGGCGGGGCGCGCGCCGATGGCCGTCTCCGGGGTGTAGCCGGCGTAGGGGGTACTACGCGAGTAGTCGTACATGTGTTGTTGAGCTCTCTTCTCGCGGCCAGGTAGGAGATAGACAGGTATCGGCCGCGGTGTCACCTGATACTACGACTGAAAGGTGCGCGTGGTTGCGCTTACGCTCACCGGCGGAAGACCGTCCGGTAGAGGCGATGCGCGGCGCTGCGCGAGTCGTCGGTCAGCTCGATGGGCCGGCCGCGCCAGTACGTGGTACGCGTGCGGGGACGAACCACCCAGCCCACAGCGGCGATCAGCAACAGCACCAGGCCGAGTTGCGCCAGCACTGCGAGCGCGTGAATGACGGAGCCGATGAGCCAGGCAACGGCGCCGATCGCGGCGAGCTGACCTGGGCTGGCAGGGCGCAAATCTGTGAATGTCATGTCCTGAATTGTCTGACGTCTGGATTAAGGGAGCATGAGATTTTTGC
>CBJLVJ010000198.1:0-5889 GCA_966426465.1 uncultured bacterium
GGACCGTTCTGCTGCATGATGCTGGGTGACCATGGCGCGGACGTGATCAAGGTCGAGCCGCCGGAGGGTGACGAGACGCGCCGGTACGGACCACCCTTCGTCGACGGCGAGAGCACGTATTACCTGGGCATCAACCGCAACAAGCGGTCGATCGCGCTGGACCTGGCCACACGTGAGGGTCAGGAAATCGTGCGGCGGCTGGTCGCTACCAGCGACGTGCTCGTCGAGAACTTTCGCACCGGGGCGACGCAGCGCTGGGGCCTGGCCTACGCTGACCTGGCCGCGCTCAATCCACGCCTGGTGTACCTGTCGATTTCTGGATTTGGTCGCAGCGGACCCTACGCCGGTGTCGCCGGCTACGATGGTGCGCTGCAAGCCTTCGGCGGCTTCATGAGCATCAACGGCGAGGCTGGAGGCGAGCCGCTCAAGGCCGGCATCGCCATCGCCGACCTGGCCACCGGACTGTTCGCGAGTCAGGCGATCTTGCTGGCCCTGCAGGCACGCCATTCGACCGGTCGCGGCCAGCAGGTGGAGGTGTCGCTGCTCGAGTCCGTGCTGGCCCTGCTGCACCCGCACAGCAGCAGCTATCTGAACGCTGGCCTGGTTGGCAAGCCGCACGGCAACAGCCATCCGATGATCGCGCCGTACGACCTGATTCCCACGGCCGACCGGCCCGTGTTTCTGCCCAGCGGCAACGACGGCCAGTGGCGCCGGCTGGCGGAGGTGGTCGGCCATCCGGAGCTGGGCGATGATCCGCGGTTCCGCACCAACCAGGACCGGGTGGCGCACCGTCGCGAGCTGCTGGACGTGCTGGAAGCGGAGTTCCGCAAGTGGCCGGCCATCGAGCTCTGCCGACGGCTGTGGGATGCCGCCGTGCCGGCCGGACCCGTCAATTCGGTGGACGAGGTGTACGCGGACCCACAGGTGCTGCACCGCGACATGCTGCAGACGATTGTCCATCCGGGCCTGTCCAGGGGCGAGGTCCGCCTGGCGGGCGTCCCGGTCAAGCTCTCCGCCAACCCGGCAAGCGCCCGCCGCCACCCGCCGCGACTGGGCGAACACACGACCGAAATCCTGGCGGAAGTGGGCTACCACGCGGCCGAGATCGACGCCCTCCTCGCCCGTGGCGTCGCGCGGCGGCTGGAGGCCCCTCCTTCAACGATTGGGCAGAGCGGCTCGGTGGCCGGATGAGCGCCGACCTGCTGGTGCAATTGCTGATTTATGGTCTCACTGACGGCGCGGTGGTGGCGCTCAACGCGGTGGGCTTCACGCTGACGTACTCGGTCGCCCGCCAGATCAACCTGGCGCACGGCAGCGTGTTCGCGCTGACCACCGTGGTGGTCGCCAACATGGCGGCCGTCGCGGGGATCACCGCGGCTGCTCCGCCGCTCCAGCGGATCGGCGCGCTGCTGCTGCTCACAACCGCGGGCGCGGTGTGCGGCGCCGTACTGAACACCGGCGTGGAGCGTCTGGCCTTCCGCCCGTTCCGTGGCGTACGCGACCCGCTCGCGCCGCTGGTCGCTTCAGTGGCGCTGTCGTTCGTGTTGTTCCAGGTCGCGGTGTGGTGGCACGACTTCCGGTTTGTCGCGCCACCGGGCGCCCACCAGGGCGTCGATCTGCCGTTGCTGGCGATGCCCGACCTGGTGCCGAGGGTGGAGCTCGGC
Organism: uncultured bacterium; assembly: GCA_966426465.1. Classification (GTDB taxonomy): domain Bacteria; phylum Chloroflexota; class UBA6077; order UBA6077; family CF-72; genus CF-72. The sequence goes on from CBJLVJ010000198.1 coordinate 1,665, forward strand.
TGCTGTCGGGTGTCGTTCACCCTGAAGGATGGCCTGGTGCTGGCGATCGCGGCGATCGTCGCCTCGGGCGGCGCCGCGCTTCTGGCACGCACGAAGACCGGCCGCCTGTTGCGCGCGGTCGCGCAGGACCCCGGCACGGCCGCCCTGATGGGCGGCGACCCGGGCAAGGCCCAGTTGATCGCGTTCGCGGTCGGCGGCGCCGTCGCCGGATTCGGCGCGGCCATCTTCGCCGCGTACTTCGGCGGCGCCAACGCCCAGTACGGCTTGCGCAGCGGCCTATCGGCCATGACCGCGGCGGTGCTTGGCGGCGTCGGCGACCCGCGCGGCGCTCTGCTGGGCGGTCTGGTGCTGGGCATCGTGGCGTCCTTCAGCGATTACCTGCTCGACGCGCAGTGGACGCCCGTGCTGGTGCTGCTGCTGCTCATTGCGCTGCTCGCCTTCCGACCCTCGGGACTGCTCGGAACCTCCTCCAGCGCCTCCGAGCCCGAGGCGCCCGCCGCCCGGCCCGTCCTGAGCGCAACGCGTAACCACCGACAGCAGGGCATCGTCCTGGTGGTCCTGCTCGCGCTGGGCGTGGTCTACCCGTGGCTCGACCAGGCCGCCGGCTGGTTCCGCTTGCCGGGCGTGACGATGATGCTACTGACCGTCACCCTGGCCGTTGGTCTGACCGTCGTCGTGGGTTTTGCCGGTTTGCTCGACCTGGGCTATGCCGCGTTCTTCGCGATCGGCAGTTACTCGGCCGCGCTGCTGACCAGCTCAGGCAGTCGGATCGCCCTCGCGTTGCCAGGCGCCGTGCGTGAACCCTGGCTGGCCTTGTTGCTGGGCGGCCTGGTGGCCGCCGGCTTCGGCCTGCTCTTCGGGCTGCCGAGCATTCGAACGCGCGGCGAATACCTGGCCATCGTCACGCTCGCTTTTGGCGAGATCGTGCCGCTGGTGATCTGGCACCTGCCGGACTGGACCGGCGGGCCGCGCGGCATGAGTGGCATTCCACCCCCGTCGTTCGGTCCGCTCCGGCTCGATGGCTCGTTGGCCAGCTACAGCGTCGCCCTGGGGCTGGCCGGTCTGGCGTGCCTTGCGGCGTTGCGGCTGAGCAGCTCGCGGGTCGGGCGTGCCTGGGCGGCCGTGCGCGAGGACGACACCGCCGCGGCGTCGTTGGGCGTCAATCCGCCGCTGGTCAAGCTGTTCGCGTTCGCGATCGGCGCCGGCTTCGCGGGCGTGGCTGGCGCCGGGTTCGCGCAGTTGTTCTGCTATGTCGAGCCGACACAGTTCGATTTCACCGTGTCGCTGATGGTCCTCGCGGCGGTCGTGATCGGCGGCCAGTGGGGCGTGCTGGGCGCCGTGCTCGGCGCGCTGGCGATCGGCGCGTACGACCGCTTCCTGGTCGAGGGCATCACCGCGGGTTTGCACGCGCTCGGCGCGGTACTCGACAACCCTGCGCTGAGCGCCGCCGACCTGCGCCAGCACAACTTCGTCGTCTTTGGCGTGGCGCTCCTGTTGGCCACGCTCCACCGCGCCCGAGCCAACAGGCAATACGCCGGAGTTTTCTTGAGAAGTCGCAATCTGCGGATTGCTCCCCAGGGCTCCGCGCCCTGGACCCCGCCGGTCGACCGCCTGTAACACCGTAGCTTGCCCGCATCCGCGGCACATAGAGGGGTCGACCAGGTCGTGCCAGCGAGCTCGCACCGCGGGTTTCGCGAAGCCGGAGGCAGAGAGTAGGGACTGATAGGCGGTCCGTGCGCGGGGTCCAGGGCGCGGAGCCCTGGGGAGCAATCCGCAGATTGCGACTACAGAAAAAAACACTTACGTATAGCCTCGGCCTGGTTTATTCGATGCCGAGATAGGCCTTCTGGACCTGCTCGTTTTGCTGGAGCGCGCTGGCCGCGTCCTCGAGCACGATGCGCCCGGTCTCGAGCACGTAGCCGCGGTGGGCCACGTTGAGCGCCATGAGCGCGTTCTGTTCGACCAGCAACACCGCCACGCCTTGACGGTTGATTTCGACAATGGTGTTGAAGATCGTCTCGACCAGCATCGGCGCCAGGCCCATGCTCGGCTCGTCCAGCAGCAGGATCTTGGGCCGGCTCATCAGCGCGCGGCCCATGGCCAGCATCTGCTGCTCGCCGCCCGAGAGCGTGCCGCCACGCTGGTTCAGCCGCTCCTTGAGTCGCGGGAACAACTCGAGGGTGCGCTCCAGGTCGTCGCGAACACCGGCCGGATCGCGGCGTGCGAAGGCACCCATCTCCAGGTTCTCGCGCACGCTCATGCGCGAGAAAATACGCCGACCCTCGGGCGACTGGCTGATGCCCATCTCGACCACGCGGTGCGCTGGCACCCGATCGATGCGCTGGCCGTGCAACAGGACTTCGCCCTCACGAGGCTGAACGACCCCCGAGATCGTCCGCAGCGTGGTCGTCTTGCCGGCGCCGTTGGCGCCGATGAGCGTGACAATCTCGCCCGGCTGCACCCGCAGCGAGACGCCCTTGATCGCGTGGATGTGACCATAAAAGGTGTGGACGTTGCGCAGCTCGAGCGCCGCCACGCCGTCCTGCCGGCCGCCGCCAGCCTGCGACGTCACACTGGCGGAGGTGGTGCTCACGCCGGCATCTCCTGCGTCGACGCGGCAGCCCCCTCGGCCGTGGCGGCGCGGCCCAGGTAGGCCTCGATCACCCGCGGGTTGCGCTGGACTTCGGTGGGCGTACCCTCGGCGATCTTCTGGCCATAGTCCAGGACGGTGACGCGGTCGGAGATGCCCATGACCACCTTCATGTCGTGCTCGATCAACAGGATCGTCAGGCCGCGCTCGACCCGCAGGCGGCTGATCAATCGTGTCAACGCGGAAGTCTCCTGCGCGTTCATACCCGCGGTCGGCTCGTCGAGCAGCAACAGCTGCGGTTCGGCCGCCAGCGCCCGCGCCACCTCCAGGCGCCGCTGGTCGCCGTAAGGCAGGTTTCGCGCCCATTCCTCCTGTTTACCGACGAGGCCCACGAAGCGCAGGAGGTCGAGCGCTTTCTGGCGCGCGGACGCCTCCTCACGATTGAAGCGCGGCGTGCGCACGACCGCGTCGAAAGCGTTCGCATGCAGTCGGGAGTGCATGCCGACCAGCACGTTGTCGAGCGCGCTCATCGTGCCGAACAGCCGAATGTTCTGGAACGTGCGCGCGATGCCCAGCTGGGTGATGGTGTGCGGCTTGCGGGCGGTGATGTTGGCGCCCTTGAAGGTGATCCGACCGCTGGTCGGCGTGTACAGCCCGGCGATCATGTTGAAGAAGGTCGTCTTGCCGGCACCGTTGGGACCGATCAGGCTGACGATCGAACGTTCCTGGATGGTGAAGTCGACGGAGTTGACGGCGACCAGACCGCCAAAGCGCTTGGTAACGCCCTGGGCGACCAGCAGCTCGGCCACGTCGGCTCAGGCCCGCACGCCGCCCAATGGGCGGTCGATCAGGGCTTCCTCGCCCAACTGATCTTCGAGAGGCTCGGCTTCGCCTCCGTGCATCTCCACCGCGCGTTGGCGGTTGGGGAAGATCCCTTCAGGACGGGTCAGCATCAGGATGATCAGGGCCATGCCGAAGATACCGAATTTGTACTGGCTCAGGTCCACTGCGCCAAGCGCGGTGCTGATGAGGGGCAGGTTGATCGCGGTGGCCAGGCCGTGTAGCCAGTTCGTGGCTTCAGTCGTCAGCACGCGGTCATAGAAGCCGAGCACCACGCCGCCGAAGATGACGCCCCAGATGTTGCCGATGCCGCCGAGGATGATCATTGACAGGACGATGATCGAGATCGAGAAGTCGAACTGGAACGGGTCGATGAGCTGCAGCATGCTCGCCCACAGCGAGCCCGCAAATCCAGAAAACGACGCACCCATGGCGAATGCCAGGAGCTTGGTCTGGACGAGGTCGATGCCCATCGCCGAGGCGGCCAGCTCGTCCTCACGCATCGCCATCCAGGCGCGCCCGATGCGCGAGTTAGCCAGCCGGTAAATCGCGAACACCGACAGACAGCCGACGAAGAAAATGAGGTAGTACCCGCCGGCCTGGTCGGAGTTGAACAGCTCCTTGGTCCCGAGCTGGCCGCCTTCCAACCACGGCACCGTCGGTCGACCGATCGGGTTGATGCCCTTGGAGCCCTTGGTCCACTGCTCCAGGTTGAGGAAGGCACGCGGTACGATCTCGCCGAAGGCGAGCGTCACGATAGCCAGGTAGTCGCCGCGCAGCAGCAGCACTGGAAAG
>CBJLVJ010000199.1:0-5886 GCA_966426465.1 uncultured bacterium
GGCGCGGAAGCCTGGCCTGGCGCTCTGGCTGGAGCGCCTGACGCCGCTGGCGGTGGTGGATCCTGTGCCACTGGCTGGGGGTCTGGCGCCGGCTTCGCGGAAGACGGCGCCGGGCGTGGTGTGGGTGTTGGCGTCGCCCGTTTTGCCTGACCCGCTGGCCGGGCTGGCACAGCGGTGGGCCGCTCCTCGTCAGAGTGCTCGTCGGCGTAGTGGCCGCTAGCCGCCGGTCCCGCCTTGTCGTGGTCGTCGTCGGCCAGCGCGGGCGGCGCCAGCACGAACGCAAGCAGGCTTACGCTGAGCAACCCGTGGATCAGGCGGGTGGGGATGCGGGCAAGGTGTGTGCGCATGTCAGGGCCTGTGGGGTGGAATGAACGGCGACTTGGTAGGAGTTGGTGCGGGTGCGGGCGGTGCCGCGGGCGCAGGCACGGGTGCACTGGCGGCTGCGCTACGTACGACCTGGGGTGCCGCGCGGCGTGCGGGTGCGGCGGGCGGCGGCGGTGCCGGCGCTGGCGGCGGCGGTGCCGGCGCTGGCGCCACACGGGGCGCGCTGACCGCCACCGGCACGACCACCGCGGCTGGCAGGTCCGTGACTGCCTCCGCTTGCTCGTCGGTTACGTCGTCGACCGGCGCCGCTGGGGGGTCCTCCACGTCGGGAGCAGCTGGCACATCGGCCTCAGCGGGTGTGGCCTGCACATCGTCCAGTGGCGGCGCCTCCTCGACGGTGGCGACGGACAGCGCTGGCGCCGGCGCAGGCGGCGCGATCGGCTCCGTCACGGGGGCCAGCGTCGGTGCTGGCGTCGGTGCTGGCGCGGCCGTGGGCGCCATCGTCGGCGCGACCGTTGGATCGCTCACGACGGGAAGGACCACCGGCAGCACCGCCGGCCGCTCGGCCAGTACGCCCCTCGACGGGGTTGGCATGACCCACGCGAACGGCGTTGGCGCTGCTTCAGTGGTCGCCGTACGCGGCGCGACGAAGAAGCCCGGGCCAACCGCGACAATCGCGATGAGCCCGCCCATGGCCGCCGCGAGCACCGCCGTGCCGCCCAGCGCGAACCACGTCGTGGCCTCTGGCGAGCCTGACCATGCCTCTCGCCAGTGGTGCACGGGAGCGAAGCGCGACGACCGATGCATGTCCACCAATGACAGCGGCCCGGTGACTGCAAAGATCGTGCCAGCCCCCCGCTGGAGCCTACCTGTCGAGCGAACCCTTCGGGACAAGATTGCCGCGCTCTGGACTGGCACGTCGACGCGCGGGCTAGAGGGCGTGCTCCTGGTGGCGCAGGCGGTCGCGGATAGCCCGCACGAACAGCAGCCCGTCCAGCGCGCGCTGGTCGCGCACCAGCATGTGGTGTGGTGCGCAGATGGCACGCCGCACCTCGCCTTCGGCGTACAAGCACGTGCAGTTGTTGGCGATGGCGTTGACCAGATCGCGTGATTCCTCTTGAGTTCCAGACCAGCGTACTGTGGCGATCATTGCGGTGTCCCCCGACTGATGCGGGATCCTAATCAGCGGCTGGCACGAGCACGTCAGGGGAACCCCTTACTCCGACACGCCCGCCGAACCCTCCGCGCCCGACACCCGGGCGTGCGGCTACGTACGGACAGTACGTTGCCGACACTCGCGCGCCGGACGGGCTCCTCACGGCGCTGGCGCGAGGGTAACGCTCAGCACCCAGCCTTCGCGGCCGTCAACCCCGCGTATATGGGTCCAACCGCCGCTCTGCTCGAACGCCTGAACCGTGGCACCTTCGTCGTAGCCTTTGCCGGGCAGGCGGTCGCCACCCGGCGCGGCCCGCAGCGCGACGCCGCGGCCATCGGTGTTCACGACCCGGCGAGGTTGACCGCTGGTGACAGGCGTGGGGGTGGCAGCACGCGTGGGCACCGGCGTTGCCGCTGGTGGGGCAGTCGGCGCCGAGCGCCCGACCGTCGCGAGCGCCGTCGCGAGCGCCGTCGGGGTCGCCCTGTCTGACTGGCTGCCAGTGGTTGGTGCGCGTGGGTCGCGGATGAGACCCAGCCCAGGCGGGAGTTGAGCCGGTTCGTTCACCCAGGCCAGCAGCCGTTCGACACCAGGTCTGATGCCTGTGCCAGCCACGACCAGCGCCACACCGAGGCCAGCCGCCAGCAGCCAGCGGGAACTGAACGGCAGGCGGACGGACAGCGGCGCTGCTCGGCGCGCGAGGCCGCGGCGGGCGCTCGATGGCGGCGCGACCGGCCACTCGCGAACGACGAACGCCTGGCCCGTCTCAGGATCGGCGCCCGCGTCGAGCACGCGTTCGCCAACGGCTGCTGGCGATCGCGCGACGGAGCGCGCGTTCGCCCAGAAGCGCTCGGCGGCGTCGGCGTCGTGCGCCAGGTCAGGTCGCAGCAGCTGCACGACCACCACGCGCTCGAGCTGCGCATCGAAGCCTTCCCAATCGACCGTGTCGTCGCCGACGCGCAGCTCACGCCTGAGCTCATAGCGCCCGGCGATCAGCGCCACGCCCGAGCTCGGCTGGCCGGTTCCGCCTGGCATAGCCAGTACGGTACAGGTTGGAGCGTGTCCGCTGCTGCCGCGGCGCGTGTCAGATTGCGCCGTCCCGGCGCAGCCGATCGATCGCGTCCGCGTCCACGCCCAGCTCGCGCAGGATCGCCTCGGTATGCTCGCCAACTGCCGGGATCGGCTGCATGGCCGCCTCAACCCCGTCCATCGTGACCGGCGGAAGCAGCGCCTGCAACACGCCAACAGGTGAATCCACCTCTCGCCAGCGGTCGCGGCACTTCAGCTGCGGGTGGTCCCAGAACTCCTCGACCGTGTTCAGTCGAGCGTTGGCGATCTGCGCAGCGTCGAGTCGGGCGATGACCTGCTCGGCCGAAAGCCCGACAAACACGGACTCGATCAGCGTCTGGAGCGACTCTCGGTTGGCGACCCGGTTCGCGTTGGACTTGAAGCACGGCTCGACGGCAGTCTCCGGTCGCTGGAGCACTTCGGCGCAGAATCGCACCCATTCCCGATCGTTCTGAATGCCAAGAAATACCGATTTCCCGTCGCCGGTAGCAAACGGACCGTACGGCGCTATGGTCGCGTGGCTGGCGCCAGTGCGCGGCGGCGGCGAGCCACCATACGCCGTGTAGTACCCCGGATAGGCCATCCATTCGCCCAGCGCTTCCAGCATCGACACCTCGAAGCTGGTGCCCTGTCCGGTGCGCTCGCGCGTGTACAGAGCGGTGAGAATACCGCTGTAGGCGTACATGCCGGCCGCGATATCGGCAATGGAGATTCCTGCCTTGGACGGCGTATCCGGCGTACCGGTGGTGGCGACCAGGCCCGTCTCACACTGCAGCAGCAGGTCGTAGGCCTTCTTCTCGCGGTAAGGACCGGTCGAGCCGTAGCCGGAGATGCCGCACACGATCAGCCGCGGGTAGCGCTGTCGCAGCGCCGCGACGCCCATGCCGAGCCGTTCAACCGCACCCGGTGCCAGGTTCTGGATGAACACGTCGGCCGACTCCAGCAAGCGCTCGAGGATGGGTTGAGCCTCCGCATGCTTGAGGTCCAGCGTCAACGATTGCTTGGACCGGTTGAGCCAGACGAAGTGGCTGGCGAGACCTCGCACGGTCGTGTCGTATGCGCGGGCAAAATCGCCCACGCCAGGTCGCTCGACCTTGATGACGCGCGCGCCGAGGTCCGCCAGCTGGCGGCTCGCAAACGGAGCCGCCACTGCTTGCTCCAGGGCGAGCACGGTAATGCCTGCGAGTGGCAGCACGTCAGGCGACGACGTCGAGGTCCTCTGCGTCGTAGACGCCGCCCGCGTCGTCCTCGTCCTGCGGCGTGTCTCGGTCGAGCGCGTCCACGTCCGGGTCAGCGTAGAACAGGACCCGGAAACGCGAGTGCCCGAGATCCTCGATGATTCGCGCGCGTCGCGTGGTTGCTCGTACGACGACGTTGTCTCCAACCTGCATGCTTGTTTCTCCGTCCGAGGCGGCTAGACGTCCAGGTCGTGTCGAGCCGCGTCGCTATCTGGGGCGGGCATTGTACGGCTGTCAGCCAGCACGTGCATGCCCCGCCCCAGGCGCAGCCTATTGCGCCTGCAGATAGGCGATCAGCGCGGCGACGTCCTCGGTGTTCAGCCCCAGGTTGGGCATGGGGACCTGGTGGTACTGCGCGAAGAGCGCAGCCGCGGTCGGATCGCCGGCAGCGAGCACTCGATCGGGTTGGGCGAGATAGCGCGCCAACCAGGCGCTATCGCGTCGGCTGGTCACCCCGGCCAGGTCCGGCCCGACGAGGTCGCCCTGTCCGATGCTGTGGCAGCCAAGGCAGCGTGTGCGGAACAGGTAGCCACCCTGGTCAATAGACAGGGGCTTGGCCTCGGCGTAGCTTGGTGCCGGCTGGTCACTCCGCCAGCCCAGGAATGTGCCGATCGTCGAGGCTAGAAAGCGCGGGTTATCCTCGGCCGAGTTCTGCATCCACTGGCCAGTCGGTTCGTCGCCGAGCATGAGCATGGTGGCGTGGGGGTCGTCGCTCCTCACGTTCATGGTCGACGACAGCCCGAGCTTCTTCGCGATCAGCCTGATGTCTTCCAGCTGGCCGGTGAGGAACAGCCAGCCGGGCCCGACGCCGAACTTCGCCGCGTAGTCCTTCAGCACTTCGGGCGTGTCGTGCCTGGGATCGATGGTGATTGAATAGAAGAACAGGTCTTTTCCGACGCGGCTTCCGAGCTGCCGCTGAACCTGGACCAGGCGCGCCGTTTCGAGCGGACACTCGTCCTGGCAGGTGGTGTACATGAGGTTGATGGCGACGGCCTTGCCCTTGAGCAGATCGTCGTAAAACCGAACGCTGTCGCCGTCCTGGGTGGTCAGCTCGACGTTCGGAAAATAGTCGGGTCCCCAGTGGTGGGTATCACCACTGGAGGCCCGCAGGTTGGTCATGACGGTCACGCCACTCCACGCCACGGCGACCACCGTGGCGAGGGTGGTCCACGTTTGCCAGCGCATGTGAGGTGGCCGTCAGAGCGCGGTCGGCAGGACGTCGTCCGGATTCTCGAACGTCACGCCCTGCGGCTTCGGGATGGGCGTCGGCAGCGGCCGCAAAAACGGCGCGCCACTGTCGTCGATCTCCCACCGCATCAGCATCGCATTGTCCTCGTGCATGGTGTTGTGGCAGTGCTCCATGAACATGCCACCCCAGTCGCGGAACTGCATGGTCAGCGTGACGCTGCCGCCCGGGCGCAGGCGATAGACGTCTTTGCGGCCCTTCTCCCACGGCGGCACATTGCTCGCGCTACCATTGCGCGCCAGGATCTGGCCCTCTTCGAAATGGATGTGGATCGGATGATCCCAGCCGGCTCCGCCGTTGACCAGCGTCCACACTTCGCGCGTGCCGAATCTCGGCGCTGCCGAAACCCGACCGTAGTCCGCATTCAGGCTGACTCCACCATCGGTGGCGATGCCCCACGGGCCGATGAAGCTCGTGACGGGGTCGTCGGTCGTCTGCGAGCCGTCGCGCGCGAATGTGAACGTGCGCTCGCGCGCGACGGGAATCGCCGACAGATCCGGATTGGGGATCAGCACCGGCGGCACCTGGCTCAGATCGGGCTGGGCCGGGTCACGCACAATGCGGAACTCCAGGAATTTGCCGACGCACGGGTCGGGTGACTGTCCGCTGAGCGCCTGGGCCAGCGTCAGGTCCTGTGAGACCAGCTTGCCGTTCTCGTGCTCGGCGAGATTGACGAAGTACAGCCTGGCCCCGATGGGGAAGCGGGAAAAGTCGATAACCACGTCGTACCGCTCGGCGATGCCCTGCTCGTCCAGTTCCGTGAGGGTCACCGGACTGGGCAGCAGGTTGCCATCGTTGCCGATCTGGATCATCGGCTGAGGGTTCCCGGAGCTGTCGCTCAGGGCGACCTTGAAGAA
>CBJLVJ010000200.1:0-5861 GCA_966426465.1 uncultured bacterium
TTCGACGAGTGCGGCGGTGTGCCGACCCGGACCCGCGCAACGACCGAGGCCCCCGATCTGGCTGGGCGAGGCGCGCAGCCCGACCTGGTTGGATGCCATCGTGCGTCACGCCGACGGCTGGAACAGCACCCCGGCCAGTCCCGCCCACCTGCGCACCAAACTGGACGCGCTGGGCGCGGCGGGTGAGCGTGCCGGCAAGGACATCGGTCGACTGGAGCTGTCGTTGGAGATCCAGGTGCTGATCGCGCCGACCGAAGCCGAGGTCCGCTCGATTGCGCGTCGGATCGCGGCTCTGCCCGCGTCCAGGCGCGGTGTACCACGTGCCGACGTGCTGTCCGCGCTCGAGGCCGGCGAGGATCGGCCGTTGAGCGCCGTGGTCGACGACTGGCTGGTTGGTACCCCCGAGGCCATCATCGACCAGCTGCGGACCTATGAGCGCTTGGGGATCACGCACGTCATGCTGTGGTTCCTCGACTATCCGTCGCTCGATGGAATGCGCCTCTTCTCGGAGCACGTGCTGCGGACGGTGCAGACCGACTCGCCTCCGCTGGCAGCTCACGCGGTGACGCGACGATGACCGCGCGGCCACGGGTACTGGTGTGCTGCAACTCGAACGTCCGGCGAGAGTACGTCACGGGTGACGCAGTAGCGCGCCTGGAGCGGCTGGCCGACTGGGCGTGGCTGCCCTCGGAGGGCACCTCCACTCGCCCCGGCATGTGGGGCGGACCTTCTGAAGATCCGGCCGAGGCGGAGCGCCTGCGCGAGACAATCGGTGACGGCTTCGAGGCCTTGATCGTGTGCCACGGCGCTCCGTACGTCGATGCCTTCGTTCTCGATCGCGCACCGCGTCTCAAGCTCATCGGCGAGCTCGAAGGCGACCGGTTCGCCAATCGGATCGACGTGGACGCCGCCGCGCAGCGTGGGATTCGCGTGGTCGATACAACGCACGGTTCGTCGCTGCCAGTTGCCGAATGGGCGCTCGCCCTGATCATGATCGGACTGCGCAACGCCGGTGAGCAGTTCCGACGGCTGATCCGGGGTGAGGAGTTTCGCCGCTCGTTCGAGGATCCGGGCTATCGTCTGGGGGAGCTCACCGGTCGATCAATTGGTCTGATTGGCTTCGGCCACATCGGTCGTCGCCTGGTCGAGCTGCTGCAGCCGTTCCGCTGTCCGGTGCTGGTGTACGACCCGTACCTGCCCAAGGAAGTGGCGCTGGCGTTGCACGTCGAGCTCGCCCCGCTCGAACGCGTCATGGCCGAACCCGACGTGGTGGTGTGCACCGCGCCGCTGACGCCGCGCACGCATAGAATGATTGGCGCCTGCGAGCTCGACCTGTTGAAGACAGATGCCGTGTTCGTGAATGTCTCTCGCGGCGCCATCGTGGATCCGGAGGCGCTGATCGCGCGGGCGCGGCGCGGTGACATTCGCGTGTGCCTGGATGTGTTCGATCCGGAGCCGATCCCGGCTGGCAGTCCAGCTCGCGATCTGCCCAACGTGTTTCTCAGTCCACACATCGCCGGGGTGACGGCGGCCTGCCGGCCGCGCTTCTTCAGCTTCATGGTCGACGAGCTGGAACGCTTCTTCGGCGGTCATGACACCCTGTTCGATCTCACCCCCAACACGCTTGCCAACCGACGCGGACTGGCAACCACAGGAGTTTTGAAAGCGTGCCCGAACGCATCCCCATCGCGCTGATCGGCTGCGGCGGTATGGGTCGTCGCCATCTACGTGGCATGACCCGTCTGGCCTCCAGCACTCTCGCCAACATCGAGCTTCGAGCGGTGTGCGACCTCAATCAGGACAACGCCAACTTCCTGGCGGATGAAGCGCTCGAGCTGCTCGGCCGACGGCCGCGCGTGTACGCCGACATCGAGCAGATGGCGCGCGAGCTCGGGTCGGACCTGCAGGCGGCCTCGATCACGACCGACGTCGCGGCCCACCACCGAGTAGCGGTCACGTGCCTGCAGTCCGGGCTGCACCTGATGTGCGAGAAGCCGCTGGCGCTGACCATCCGCGCGTGTGATGCGATCGCCGAGGTAGCTCGAAGGACAGGGCGGGTTGTCTCGGTAGCCGAGAATTATCGGCGCGACCCGATCAACCGGCTGGCGCACGCGTTGCTTCGTGACGGAGCGGTTGGCCAGCCGCGCCTGATGCTCGAGACCCACATCGGCGGGCGAGACCGCATCGCGATCACTCCGTGGCGACACATGAAACACACTGGCACAATCGCGGTGGATGCCGGAGTTCACTACGCCGACATCCTTCGCTACTATCTGGGCGAGGTGCGTACCATCTTCGGTGAGGCGCGCATTCAGGAGAAGATCCGCTACAACACCGGCTCGGCCGGACCTGGCGGATTTTACGCGCGCTGGTCGGCCGATTTCCCCGACACGATCGAGCCGACCGGGGAGGATGCGTTGTACGCGCAGCTGGTCTTCGAGGGTGGGCCGATCGGCCAGTGGATCGACGACAACGCCGGCCACGGTCAGCCGACACGCGTGCGTCAGGTCTTTGGCTCCCAGGGCTCGCTCGAGTGCCCGGGCGACCGCAACGGACGACCGAACGTCGTCCACCTCGACGATGGAATCCAGATCGCCGACGAAGGGATCCTCGAGCTTGCCCCGAGCTACCGGCTGGACCCGCTGGCGGCGGAGCTCTTTGGTGGTGAACGGGTCTGGAACTACAGCCTGGAGTTCAACGACACCGACAGCCGCCTGCTCGCGCTCGAGTACTACGAGCTCGGTGCGTGTGTGTCCTCCGGCACCGAGCCCGAGGTGACACTCGACGAGGGCCGCCGCGACCTGGCGCTCACCTATGCGCCGTTCGAGTCCGGCGTGCTTGGTCGCGCGGTCACTCTGGACGAGGTGCTTTCGGGCACCGCCAGCGCGTACCAGGCCGAGATCGATGCGCGGCTCGGTCTCATGCCGGTGAGCGTGTGAGCATGTCTGAACGCGCCATGACATTCAAGATCGGCACGATCGCACAGGTCGCCTTCGTCGTACGCGACCTGGAGGCGAAGATGCGCGTGTTCTGGGAGGACTTCGGCATCGGACCGTGGAGCATCCACCGCTTCGAGCCGCCGCGCGTGAAGGACATGACCTACCGTGGCAAGCCGCAGGACTTCAGCATGCGCGTCGCGTTCAGCATGTGCGGTGACCTGCAGATCGAGCTGGTGCAGTCCCTGCGTGGGCCGAACCTGTACGAGGAGTTCCTGGAGCAATGTGGCGAAGGTGTCCAGCACCTTGGCATCCGGGTGCCGGATATCGCCCCCGCGACGCAGCAGATGGAAGCGCTCGGCTACGAGATGGTGCAGTCCGGCCGCGGCTACGGCGTGCACGGAGATGGCGCCTTCGCCTATTTCGCCACGGCCGATCGCCTGTCGACGCTGATCGAGCTGATCCAGTTGCCCGGGGAGCGCCACCCGCCCGAGGCCACCTACCCCGCCGCCCAGCCCTGATCCCACGCTGGCGGTGCGACGCGTCCAGTACACTGCGGCGCGAGTTCACATATGCGAAGCAACGGTCGAAATACGGGTTCTGGGCGCGCGCCAGCCGAGGGGGTCAAGTCGGCCGAGCGCGTGCTGGATCTCATCGAGCTGCTGACAAACGAGCGGCAGGGCCTGACGTTCGTCGATATCACCGCCGCGCTCCGCTGGCCAAAGAGTAGCTCGCATGCGCTCCTGCAGACGATGGCGCGGCGTGGCTATCTCAGCCTCGACGAGACCACACGCCGCTACACGCTCGGCATCCGCGTCTGGGAGGCTGGACAGTCGTACAACCTGTTCGACGACCTGGTGCGGCAGGCGCTACCGGTGATGGCGCGCGTGGTGGACGACCTGGACGAGATCACCCAGCTGGCAATTCGGGAGGGCCGCTACAACGTATACCTGGCCAAAGTCGACTGTCGCCAGCCGATGCAGTTGATCTCGAGTGTGGGACGCCGCCTGCCGTGTTACGCCACCGGATTGGGCAAAGCGCTGCTTGCCCAGCTCAGCGACGCTCAGATCGACGAGCTCTACCCTGACGCAAGCTTGCCGCGCTTTACACCCTCGACCATCGGCGACGTGGAGACGCTCAAGTCGGTGCTCGCCGAAGTGCGGCAGCGCGGGTACGCTACCGACAACGAGGAATACACCCGCGGGCTGCGGTGCATTGCAGTGCCCGTGCGTGGGCGCGACGGAGAGACCATCGCGGCGATCAGCTGTTCGATTCCGTCGGCCCGTCTGGATGCCTCGAAGTTCGAGCGCGCCTTGAGTCTGCTTCGAAGGGCGGCCAGCGACATCGGTGACCGCGTGAGCGGCCGTCCCACGGACCAGTTGCCGTGCGTCGACTGAACCTCCGCGAGGCCTGCCGCTAGTGTCCGCGTCGCATGCGCGACGGGCGCGCATCGGTCTGATCGGCGCCGGCTGGTGGGGCACCTACGCTCACCTGCCGTCTCTGACCACGTATCCGGCCGCGGAGGTGGTAGCGCTGGCTGATCCATCCCCGGAGCGGTTAGCTCAGGCCGCCGAGCGTTTCGGGGTCGCCGTGCAATTCACCGACTACCGCCAGATGCTGGCGCGGGTGGAGCTCGACGGCGTCGTGGTGGCGACGCCGCATGCGACTCAGTACGCCATCGCGATGGACGTGCTTGCGCGTGGTGTGCCGTTGATGCTGGAAAAACCGATGGTGCTCCGCGCCGCCGACGCGCGCCACCTGGTGAGGCTCGCGCAGCAGAAACGCGTCCCGCTGGTGATTGGTTATCCCTGCCACTTCGTCGAACAACATGCGCAGCTGCGCGCGCGCATCGCCGCGGGTGCGCTTGGCCGGATACAGCTTGTCGACAACCTGTTCGCATCCATGGTGCTGGAGTACTACCGCGCGAACCCGCAGGCGTACGCCGACGTGTTTCGCTGGCCGGTGACCGGGCCGCTACCGACGACGTACAGCGAGCCGGCTATCGCCGGCGGCGGCCAGGCACAGCTACAGGTGACCCACTCCGCTGCGCTGCTGTTGTGGCTCACCGACTTGCAGCCACGCGAGGTGGTCGCCTTCATGGCGGATATGGACGTGAAAGTCGATCTGTGCGATGCGATCAGCGTGCGATTCGATGGTGGCGCGGTTGGCACCCTGGCCAGCACCGGCGGCATTCCGGCCAGCCAGACGGCGCACCAACAGCTGGAATATCGGATCTACGGCAGCCAGGGCTATGCCCTGCTTGACCCCATGGCGGGCCGCTGCAGCATCTACTACGAGGATGGCTCGGTCGAAATGCTGGACGAGGTCCCGCCCGCGAGTCGCTATCCGCAGCAGGCGACCTCCCGGCACCTGGTCGACCTGGTGCTCGGTGATGGGCAGGTGCCGAACCTCTCGAGCGGCGATCTGGGTGTCCGTGTGGTGGAGCTCCTGGAGGCCGCCTACCGCTCGGTCGCGGAGCAGCGCATCGTCAGCGTGCGCGAGCTATAGACAACAGGTGCCCAGGAGCCCGGCCAGCGAGATTCATGACAGTCTGCGCGTTTTCGCCCCGCGCTCCGGGGGACTCGCGCTTGACAGGCCAGAAGAGGCCAGCCTACTCTACCCGCGGCTTCGGTTTCGACATGTGAACTGACCCAGGCTGGTCGTGGCCAGTGCCCGATTGGCGCCGCCGCTGGGGCGAGGACGCGCCGGCCGATCGCGGCACCAGCACAGCGCCCGGCGGTGCCCCACCCGGCTGGCATCTCGGTAGCCTGAAGTGGAGGACACGCCCCGTGCAGATCGCTGAGGTGGAATCGCTGGTGCTGGGCGGTGCGCACTTCGTCCGCATCACCACCGATAGCGGGCTGGTCGGACTCGGCCAGTCCGCCTGCTGGGCCTATCCGGACGCCGTCCACGCGGTGGTGACGA
>CBJLVJ010000201.1:0-5836 GCA_966426465.1 uncultured bacterium
CGGGCACGAGCGTCGAGCCCTTCCTCAGGCTGGGCGTGGCGGTTGACCCGCTCGCGGCAATCATGCTGGTGGTCGTCACCGTGGTCAGCTTCCTGGTCCACGTCTACTCGCGCTCGTACATGATCGAGCACGGCCATCTCGACCCTGGCTACAGCCGTTTCTTCGCCTATCTGTCGCTGTTCACCTTCAGCATGCTGCTGGTGGTGCTGTCCAACAACATGCTGTCGTTCTTCATCGGCTGGGAGCTGGTCGGCCTGTGCAGCTACCTGCTGATCGGCTTCTGGTACGAGCGCACTGCCCGCCGCGGCGTGCACCTGCTACCGCCGTGGGTGGCCGCCAAGAAGGCGTTCATCACCACCCGCGTGGGCGACGTCGGCTTCCTGATCGGCCTGATCATCCTGTGGAACGCGGGCGGCACGCTGCAGCTCTCGGAGCTGTTCGACCAGGCCGAGTCCAGAAGCGGTGCGCTGTTCGCGCCCAGCCTGTTCGGCCAGCCGGTCCTGTTCTGGGCGTGCCTGTGCCTGTTCGCGGGCGCCGTTGGCAAGAGCGGCCAGTTCCCGCTCCACGTCTGGCTGCCTGACGCCATGGAAGGCCCGACGCCCGTCTCGGCGCTGATCCACGCGGCCACCATGGTCGCCGCCGGCGTGTACCTGGTCGCGCGCACGTACCCGCTGTTCGAGGCCGCGCCGCAGGCTCTCACCGTCGTAGCCGTGATTGGCGGTTTTACGGCGATTTTCGCCGCCAGCATGGGCCTGGCCAGCAATGACATCAAGCGTGTCCTGGCCTACTCGACCGTGAGCCAGCTGGGCTACATGATGCTCGCGCTCGGCGCCGGCAGCCTGGCCGCGGGCATGTTCCACCTGTTCACCCACGCGTTCTTCAAAGCGCTGCTGTTCCTGGCCGCCGGCTCGGTGATCCACGCCGTCGGCACCAACGACATCACCGAGATGGGCGGCCTGCGCCGCTTCATGCCGCGCACCTACTGGACGATGGCCATTGGCAGCCTGTCGCTTGCCGGCGTGCCACCGCTGGCCGGCTTCTGGTCCAAAGACGACGTGCTGGCGACCGCCGCCAGAGGCGGCGGGCCCATCTTGCTCGCCTTTGGCGTGATCACCGTCTTCCTGACTGCCTTTTACACGTTCCGCATGTTCTTTCTCACGTTCCACGGCAAGTTCCGCGGCCCCGTGGAAGCGGCCGTCGAAACCAGCGGCCATCACCCTGCCGCACTGGACGCCGAGACACACGAGGCGGGCCTGCACGAATCCGACGGGTGGATGACCGGGCCGCTGATCGTGCTGGCCATTCCTGCGCTGGTGATCGGCTTCTGGGGCGCGCCTGTGTTCGACAACGGCTTCCAGCGCTTCCTCGAAGGCTCCGCTTACGTCGACGTGCAGCCCAATGTGGTGCTGGCTGTCGTCGGCGCGGTGCTTGCTCTCGCGGGCATTGGCGCCGCCTGGGCCTGGTACGGCGCGCGTGCCTACGTGACCGAGCCGCTGCTGCGCTTCGGCGCCGCCTATCGCGTGCTGAACCGCCGCTATTACATCGACGAGTTCTACATGTGGCTCATCGACACCTTCGCCATCGGCGTGGCCTACGCCGTCTCTATGTTTGACCGCCAGGGCCTGGACGCGCTCGTGAACGGCATTGCCAATCTGTTCGCCGGCGGTGGACGCGTGTTGCGCACGGCGCAGACCGGCCGCGTACAGAACTACGGCCTGGTGCTGTTCGGGGGCATGGCCGTGATCGCGCTGGTCCTGGTGCTCGTGCCGCTGCTTCGCCCATGACACTCGATCCCTCGTTCGGCCGCGTTCTGCTGCAGGTCGTGCTGTGGCTGCCGCTGATCGGCGCGATCGTCGTCGCCCTGGCGGGAAGTGGCCCGCTCGAACCCGCGCCAGACCGGGCCGCCGTGTCGCACGGCGAGGCACACGCCGTCCGCGTGAACCTGCGGCCGTGGCGGATCGCCACGTTTGTGGCCGCGATCACGTTCGTGCTCGCCGCGTGGCTGTTCATTGGCTTCGACCGCGCCAGGGCCGATCAGTTCCAGTTCGAGACGCGTGTGGGCTGGCTGCCGTTCGGCAGCGACTACCGCATCGCCGTGGATGGCCTGAGCATGCCGCTGGTGGCATTGAATGCGCTGCTGTCGCTCAGCGCGGTCGCCGGCTCGTGGCGCATCGCCAGCCGCCAGCCGCTGTACTTCAGCCTGTTCCTGGTGCTCGAATCTGCCGTCGCCGGCGTCTTCACCGCGGGCGACCTGTTCCTGTTCTTCCTGTTCTGGGAGCTGGAGCTGATCCCGATGTTCCTGATCATCGGGATCTGGGGCGGCCTGCGGCGCGAGTACGCGGCATTCAAATTCATCCTGTACACCGTCGCCGGCTCGGCGTTCATGCTGGTCGGCATCTTCCTGGTGGCCTACTTCGGGCCGCGACCGCTGACCTTCGGCATTTCAGAGATCGCGCGCTTCAATTTCGCCCAGTACGGCGGTGGGATCGCCTCGCTCGGCGGCATCGCCTTCATCCTGCTGTTCATCGGCTTCGCCGTGAAGGTGCCCATTTTCCCGTTCCACACCTGGCTACCCGACGCCCACGTCGAGGCCCCGACGGCCGGCAGCGTGATGCTCGCTGGCGTGCTGCTCAAGATGGGCGGCTACGGCTTGTTGCGCCTGTGCGTCACGCTGCTGCCGCAGGCCGCCCACGATTGGCAGTGGCTGCTGATCATCCTGGCGGTCATCAACAGCATCTACGGCGCGTTCGTGGCGCTGGCACAGACCGACCTGAAGAAGATGATTGCCAACTCGAGCATCAGCCACATGGGCTACGTCGTGCTCGGCATCGCCGCCCTCACGCAGGTTGGTTTCAATGGCGCGCTGCTGGTGATGATCGCCCACGGCCTGTACAGCGGACTGCTGTTCAGCATGGTTGGCCTGGTCTACGACCGCACCCACACGCGCGAGATTGGCATGATGGGCGGCCTGGCCGCGCGCATGCCGTTCATCGCCACGGTCTTCTTCATCGCCGGCTTTGCATCGCTCGGACTGCCCGGGCTGGCCGGCTTCGTGGCCGAGTTCACGACCTTCATTGGCAGCTACTCCGTCTTCCCGCTGGCAACGCTGCTGTGCGTGTGCACGATCGCTATTACCGCGGGCTACATCCTGTGGCGCCTGGGCTCCGTGTTCTACGGACCGCTGGTGGAGGAGTGGGCAACACTGGGCGACGCCATCTGGCGCGAGCGAATCGCCGTCGGCATGCTCGCCGCCGCGACACTCCTGATCGGGGTTGCGCCGAGCGTCGTGACTGACCTGTCTGCCGCCGGCGTCGCGCCCATCGCTGCCGCGGTGACCCAGGGAGGACAGCGCTAGCGATGCCGCCGAGCCAGAGCGTGCCACTGCCGATCGTTACGCCCCAGGACCTGGGCCTGGGGCTGACGCTGCTCGCACCGGTCCTCATCGTCGTCCTCACGGGCATCATCGTGCTGCTGGTCGACCTGGTCATCACCGACTGGCTGTCGCGGCGACCGCTGATGTGGATCTCGTCGCTGGGCCTGATCGCCGCCCTGGCCAGCATTGCCGTGCTGGGCGGCGGCGGATTCGCGGGACAGACCGCGTTCGGCGGCTTCCTGGTGCTGGACAGCTTCGCCCTGTTTTTCCAGGCGCTGTTCGTGCTGGCCGCCATCCTGGTCATCCTGTCGGCAACCACCTTTGCCGACCGCGACGAGCTGGTCGAGGCTGAGTTCTACATCATGGTGCTGTTCAGCACCGGCGGCCTGATGCTGATGGCGGCCGGCAACGAGCTCATGTCGATCTACCTCGCGCTGGAGGTGACCAGCCTGTCGCTGGCGTTCCTGGCCGCGTGGAACAAGAGCGACGCGATCGCCGGACAGGGCCTGAAGAGCACCGAAGCCGGCATCAAGTTCTTCCTGCTCAGCGCCATGTCGACGGCCATGCTGCTCTACGGCATGGCGCTGCTGTATGGCGTCTCGGGCGCGACGACGCTGGCCGACATCTCTCGCGTGCTCACCGGCACGCCAAGCCCGGCCGCCGTGCTCAGCATGACCATGCTCGTGGCCGGGCTCGGCTTCAAGATTGCCGCGGCGCCCTTCCAGCTATGGACGCCGGACGTCTATCAGGGAGCGGCCACGCCGGCCACGGCGTTTTTCTCGGTGGGCTCCAAGGCGGCTGGCTTCGCCGTGATCCTGCGCATCTTCAACGGCGCGCTGCCGGGCATCAGCGCCGAGTGGAGCGTGCTGTTCGGCGTTCTGGCCTTCGTCACCATGACCGTCGGCAATCTGGTCGCGATCGTGCAGACCAACATCAAGCGGCTGATGGCCTACTCGAGCATCAGCCACGTCGGCTACATGCTGGTGGGTCTGGCGGCGGCCAACGCCGATGGCGCCAGCGCCGTGATGTTCTATCTGTTGGCCTACGCCTTCACCAACCTGGGCGCGTTCATCGTGATTACGATCATGGCCAGTTACGCGCCGGACGACGAGATACCGGGCTACGCCGGCCTGGCCCAGCGCTCGCCTGTGCTGGCCATGGGGCTCACCGTGGCCTTACTGTCGCTTGCGGGCATTCCTCCGTTCGTCGGCTTCTTTGCCAAGCTGTACCTGTTCCTGGCCGCCATTCGCGCGAACAGCGTCGGCTTGCAGCTGCTGGTGATCTGGGCGCTGATCATGTCGGCCGTGTCGCTCTATTACTACGGCCGCGTGATCCACGCCATGTGGATGCGCGACGCCGTGGAGCCGGTCGAGGTCCGTCCGGCCAGCTTCAGCCAGGGCCTGGCGCTCGGCGCGAGTCTGGTCGGCGTCGTCGCCTTCGGCATCTTCGCCGCCCCGTTCCTGAACGCCGCCGTCAACGCCTCGTCAATCTTCAGCCGCTGAACGCGTTGCCCCAGAGGGGACCCCTTGCGGTTACCCCAGAGGGGACCCCTGCACGGAGTGCTCCGCCCCTGGGGGGGCGCCGCACGGAGTGCTCCTTCCCCAGGGGGGACCCCTGGACGGAGTGCTCCCCCGGAGGGGTCCCTGCACGAGTTGTCTGCCCGGAGGGAACCACAGAAAGTGCCACCCCGAAGGCACCCTGCACGGAGTGCTCGTTCCCGAAGAGGTCCCTGCACGGAGTGCTCCGCCCCAGTGGGGACCCTGCACGGACTGCCTGCCCCGGAGGGACCCCCAAGGGACCCCCACAGAAAGTGCCACCGCGGAGGGGGTCCCTGCACGGAGTGCTCCCGAGGGAGCCTTGCACGGAGTCCTTCTTCCCCGGAGGGGTCCCTGCACGGAGTGGGGCGTGGGACTCAGTACCTCCGAGGGGACCCCTCTGGGGAATTCTTCAGGTTAGTTCGCCAAGGCGGGCGACGTGGGCGTGGTCGCCGCGGTCGGGGCACAGCTCGTAGGGGTCGAAGTGGACGGGCAGCAGGCCAGCGGCGCGGGCGCCGCGGACGTCGTAGCGCACGGTATCGCCGACGTAGACCGCCCGCGCGGGCTCGACCCCGAGCGGCTCCAGCGCATGGCTGAAAATCTCGGCCGCGGGCTTCTCGACCCCCACCAGGTGCGAGTCGATGATCGCCAGCACGGGCACGCCAAGACCTTCGCCCACCTGACAGATGCGGCCCCGCCGTAGCTGCTCCTCGATTGTGCCGTCGGCATTGCTGACGATGCCCAGCCGCAGCCCGCGCTCGGCCAGCCGCCGCAGGCCCTCAACTGACCCGCGCACCGGCTGGCGCCACAGGTCGATGGTCGGGCCGCTCCAGATCCGGCGCATGGCGCTCACAGCGCTGTCCCGCCGCTCGGCCGGGACACCAGCGGCGTCGGCATAGCCCGCCAGATACGCCGCCCGGGCCACCCG
>CBJLVJ010000202.1:0-5819 GCA_966426465.1 uncultured bacterium
CGGCAGACGGCACGCGCGTAACTGGACAGCGCTTGGACTCGGGCCGCTGGCGGTGTGTCGGCAGGTCGGCATGGCCCAGCCGGAGCCCCTCGGCGTGGCGGTGCGCGAGCACACGGACCTGGCGCGGGCGCTCGAGGCGGAACGACCGGATATCGTCCTGGTCACCAACCCGACCAGCCTGCACGTCGAAACAGCGTGCCAGGCGCTGCGGGCGGGAGCGCACGTGCTGGTCGAAAAGCCGCTCGGCCACTCGCTCAGTGGCATACCCGACCTGCTGCAGACGGCGGAGCAGGGCCGAAGACAGCTCATGGTGGGCTACAACTGGCGCTTCCACCCGGGCCTGGCGCGGCTCAAGACGCTCGTCGAGCAGGGCGCGATCGGCACCATCGTGAGCGCGCGGGCCGACTACGCCGAGTACCTGCCCGACTGGCACCCGTGGGAGGACTACCGCCGCGGCTACAGCGCGCGCCGCGACCTGGGCGGCGGGCCGCTGCTTACCCTCAGCCACGCGCTCGATGCGCTGTGCTGGCTGCTCGGCGCGCCACGCTGGGTGACGGCCCTGGCCGCCGAGACCGGCGTGCTCGACATTCAGACCGAGGACGCGGCCGACATCCTGCTGCGCTTTCCCCAAGGCCAGACGGCGACCGTGCACGTCGACTATGTGCGCCGGCCGCCGCGGCGCTCGATCGAGCTGGTGGGCGACAACGGGGTCTTGCGCTGGGACTACGACGAACACCGCCTGCAGCAGTACCTGCCGAGCACGCGACAATGGCGCATCGAGCAGGGCGATCCACGCTTCGAGCGGAACGACATGTACCTGGCCGAGCTGCGTCACTTCGTAGGCTGCGTCCGCGGTGAGCGCGAGCGGCCGCTCGTCGACGGCCGGCAGGGCGCGGCGGTACTGGCCATTGCCCTGGCCGCCCTTGGCGCCTCTGCCGACGGGCAGACGGTCGACCTGTGCGACGCTGACCAGGAAACCCGAGCCTGGCTGACCAGCCTCGGGCCAACGCCCGCCAACGGAGCATGCCGAACCAGCCCTGCGCAGAGCGAGCATGACTGAGCAGCCGCGGGCGGCGCGAACAGACTACGCGCCTGACCTGTTCCGGCTCGATGGGCGGGTGGCGCTGGTCACCGGTGGGGCGGGGTTGCTGGGCCGTAGGTACTGCGAAGCGCTGCTGCAGGCGGGCGCGCGGGTGGTCATCGGCGACCTGGACGGCGCGCGCGCCGAGGCGCTCGCACAGCAGCTCGGAGGGGAGCGCGCCCTCGCACAAGCGCTTGACGTAACCAGCGAGCAGTCAGTGGCGTGGGCCGTGCAGGCCGCCGTCGCCCGATTCGGCACGCTCGACATCCTGGTCAACAACGCGGCGCTGACTGTGCGCGGCGGCGCCGAGCGCCTGACCCCAGCCGACTACTTCGCCCCGTTCGAAGACTACAAACGCGAGATCTGGGACCAGGCCGTGAACGTCAACCTGACCGGCATGGTGCTGTGCGCCCAGGCCGTGGGTCGCCAGATGCTCAGCCAGCGTCCGCCAGGCGGCGTCATGGTCAACATCGCCTCGACGTACGCCGTGGTCGCGCCCGATCAACGCCTGTACAACGGCGTGCACAGCCCATACGCCGACAGCGGGTTCAACACTCCGGTCAGCTACGCCGTGACCAAGACGGCCGTGCTAGGCTTGACTCGCTATCTGGCGACCTACTGGGGCAGCAAGAACATCCGCGTCAACGCACTGACGCCGCATGGGGTGTTCGACAACCACGACGAGGCGTTTGTGCGCAACTTCGTCTATCGATCTCCGCTCGGACGCATGGCGCGCAACGACGAGTACCGTGGCGCGTTGTTGTTTCTGGTGTCCGATGCGTCGAGCTACATGACCGGCGCGAACCTGATTGTCGACGGAGGCTGGACAGCCTGGTGAGCCCACGTACGATCCGCATCGGCAGTCGCATTGTCGGCGACGGCCAGCCGTGCTTCGTGATCGCCGAAGGTGGCGTCAACCACAATGGCGATCCCGCTCTGGCCGAGGAGCTGGTGCGCATCGCGGCACACTGCAAAGCCGACGCGGTCAAATTCCAGAAGCGGACCATCGACCAGCTGCTCACGCGCGCCGCGCTCGACCGACCCTACGTCAATGCCAACTCGCTCGGCGCCACGTACGGCGAGCACCGCCAGAAGCTCGAGCTGTCCGAGCGCGACTGGATCCGTCTGCGCGATCTGGCGACAGGTCTGGGGCTGGAGTTCATGGGCAGCGCCTGGGACCGCGGCAGCGCCGACCTGCTGGACGCGCTGGGTACGCCAGCCATAAAGACCCCGTCCGCCGTGCTCACTGACCTGGATCTGCTCGACTACATCGCCCGCAAGGGCCGCCCGATGATCGTGTCGACGGGCATGAGTACCCTGGCGGAAGTCGATCAGGCGGTGGACCGCATTCAACGTTGGACGGATCAGCTGATCCTGCTGCAGTGCACATCCGCCTACCCCAGCGAGTTCGCCGACATCAACCTGCGCGTCATGGAAACCTTCCGCCATCGATACGACGTGCTGGTCGGCTATTCAGGACACGAGCGCGGCATCGCCGTCAGCGAAGCCGCGGCGACGCTCGGCGCGTGCGTCGTGGAACGCCACTTCACCAGAGATCGAACGCTGCCGGGACCGGACCACGCCGCGTCGCTGGAGCCGATCGGTCTGGAGAAACTGGTGCGGGACATCCGCCACATCGAAGCCGCGCTCGGCTCCGGCGAGAAGAGCATCGCGCAGGCCGAGGTGCCTGTTCGCGCGCGACTGAGCAAGAGCGTCGTCGCCGCCGAAGCCATACCGGCGGGCGCCGTCCTCAGCGCGGACATGCTGGTCGCCAAGAGTCCCGGCGATGGGATTCCGGCCAATCACCTCGCCCAATTGATCGGTCGTGTGGCGGCGGTGGAGGTCCAGGCGGATACGTTGCTGCCGATTGAAGCGCTGGAATGGGAGCTCAAAGTGCAGAGCCGTGACGGTGTCGGATCGAGCGCGTAGAGTCCGGCTGCTGTGCGTCGACGTCGATGGGGTGTTGACCGACGCCGGCATGTACTACGGTCCGGATGGAGAGGTCCTGAAAAAGTTCAACACGCGCGATGGCATGGGTCTCGCCCGTGTGCGCGAGGCGGGCGTGGCGGTCGCGATCATCTCCGGCGAAGACAGTGCCATCGTCCACGCGCGCGCAGCAAAACTCAAAATTGACGACGTGTTCTGCAATGCCGTCAACAAGCGCTCCGCCATTGACACCTTGTGCGAAAAGCACGGACTCCAGCTGGACCAGGTCGCGTTCATCGGCGACGATCTGAACGATCTCCCGGCGCTCGAGTGCGTGGGCCTGGCGTGTGCTGTGTCCGACGCGGCGGAGCCCGTGCAGAACATCGCCCACTACGTGACGAAGCGACGCGGTGGCGACGGCGCCGTGCGCGAAGTGTGCGAGCTGCTGATCGCGGCCAGGTGATGACCGTTTCTCAACAGGAGACGCGTGTCGAGGAGCGGCACGAATGGCACGCTCCGGACCACACCAGATCACACCACGCGACCAGGCGGGGCAATCTGGCGCGCTGGCGCGAGATTCTGTACATGCTGGTCCTGCGCGACCTCAAGGCTCGCTCGAAACAGGCCTACCTCGGCTACCTGTGGATTCTTATTC
The DNA here is from genome assembly GCA_966426465.1 of uncultured bacterium. Classification (GTDB taxonomy): domain Bacteria; phylum Chloroflexota; class UBA6077; order UBA6077; family CF-72; genus CF-72. The sequence goes on from CBJLVJ010000202.1 coordinate 3,663, forward strand.
AGCCCTTGCTGCTGACCGGAGTGTTCTCGTTTCTGATCCAGCAGGTGCTCGGTCGCACCGACCTGTCCGATGTTCCCTATCCGGTGTTCCTGATGGCCGGCGTCATCCCGTGGCAGTTCTTTGCCAATAGCCTGAACGAGAGCGCCGAGAGCCTGGTCAAGAACGTCGACCTGGTGCGGCAGGTCTATTTCCCGCGAGAGATCCTGGCGGTGTACCCGGTTGTGGCGCGCCTTGTAGACGTCGCGGTTGGCTGCGTCGCGCTCGGCGTGTTCATGCTCATCTTGCACGTTCCGTTGTCGGCCTGGGTGGTGCTGGTTCCGTTGATCTTGCTGGAAGAGATGCTGTTCGCCGCGGCGTGCGGCATGTTGCTGTCGGCTGCGAATGTAGCCTGGCGCGACGTCTCGCGCGGCTTGCCTTTGCTGTTGTTCCTGATGCTGTACGCCGTGCCAGTGCTGTACGCACCGGACCGCGTGCCGGCGGGGATTCGTCCGATCTACAACCTGAATCCAATGGCTCACCTGGTGGACGCGTTCCGCGCAGCGGTGCTGGGTACGCATGCGCCCGACCTGCTGGCGCTCGCCTCCCTTGCGCTCGTCGGCGTGGTCGCGCTGGTCGTGGCGCAGCGCATCTTCTCGGTGTTCGACGGAATCCTGGCCGATGTCATCTGAGATCCTGGTCAACCTGGACGCAGTTGGCAAGCGCTACCTGCTCGGCCAGGGGCGCGGTGCCCGCGGCGTGTTGCTGGACATGCTGGGACAGCGGAGTCGCCGCAACGACATATGGGCCTTGCGCGATCTGAGCCTCACGCTGCGTCGAGGCGAGAGCCTGGGCCTGGTTGGTCGGAATGGCGCCGGTAAGACCACCACGCTGCGGCTGCTGGCGGGGATCACCCGCCAGACGCGCGGCCGCGTCCAGACGCATGGACGCGTTGCTTCCCTGCTGAACGTCGGCGCGGGCTTTCATCCGGAGCTCACGGGTCGAGAAAACGTCCTGTTGAACGGAGTGATTCTCGGCCTGCCGCCCCGCGAGGTCCGCGCGCGCTACGACGCGATCGTCGACTTCGCCGGCCTGGACGACTCGTTCATGGAGACGCCGGTCAAGCACTACTCGAGCGGCATGTACGCACGACTCGCCTTCTCGGTGGCGGTCCACGTCGACCCCGACGTGCTGCTCGTGGACGAAGTGCTATCCGTCGGGGACGCGGCGTTTCAGGACCGCTCGCTCCGACGCATGCTGGACTTCCGCGACCGGAATGAGGCGGCGATCGTCTTCGTCTCGCATAATCTCGCGGCCGTCGAATTGATGTGCGAACGCGCCGTGTGGCTCGATGGTGGCTACCCATGCGCAGTTGGGCCGACTTCGGACGTGTTGCGCGCCTATCTGGACGCGGTGGACGATACTGGCGATCGCGGCGACGATGCGCACCTGGTGGTGGACCGGGTCGAGGTCTTGAACAGTAGCGGCCGCGTGGCAACGGAGGTGGATCCGACGCGCCCGTTCGCCGTGCGTGTCTCGGGGCAAGCGCTCGAGGACCTGGTGGAGCCGGTGTTCGTGGTCACCATCCGAGGCGACCATGGACCGCTGTTTGCCGGCAACATGCATATTGACGGGAGCTGGCCTGCCCTTGTACCGCGGGGTCCGTTTCGCGTGGAGTGCGACTTCGGTCCGCCGGAGCTGGTGCCTGGCCGCTACCGGGTGGAGTTGAAGGTGAAGCAGAACGTCAGGACCAACTACTACGAACCCCGGGTGAAGGCGCACTTCAGTGTGCCCGGCGCCTCTCTCGATTCGTCTGTTGGCGGGGCGCGTGTGCCATCCGCCATCATTGGCGGCGACTGACGTGCACGACCCATCGGCCTCGCTCGACGAGCAAGATATTGTCTGTTATTGCGAGTGGCTGACACGCGATGAGATTGTCGCCGCGATCCCACGTGTTCGAAACCTCAAGGAGCTGCGCGAGGTGACGCGCGCGTGCACCACCTGCTTTGGCTGTGAGGCCGACCTGGACGAGCTCGTGGCGGCTCACCAGGCCGACTTCGGGACCGCGCTCTGAGATGGCGATCGATCTCGCGCGCAATTTGTTGAGGCGCTATCCCGCGCTCCGCTCGTCCTGGCCGGTCCAGCAAGCCAACGCGTGGCGGCAGCGGCAGAGCCAGCGGG
>CBJLVJ010000203.1:0-5818 GCA_966426465.1 uncultured bacterium
AGCGAGCGCCTGCTCGTGGTAGCGCGCTAGACCAGACGAGCGCGGATGGCGGCGCTGGCGTAGTCCATGGCGGTCACTACGATCACGATCATCCACAGCACCGTCGCCGCCTGGTTGAACTGCAGCAGGTTCATGTACTGGATCAGCAGATAGCCGATACCCCCGCCGCCGACCAGGCCCAGCACCGTCGACATGCGCACGTTGTGGTCCCACCAGTAAATCGTCACGGCCAGAAAGGTGGGGATGACCTGCGGCACGACGCCGTACAGCACCGTGGACAGCCGATCGGCGCCGGTAGCGGTGATCGCCTCGACAGGGCCGGGCTCGATGCCTTCGATGGCTTCCGAATACAGCTTGCCCAGTGAGCCAACCGAGTGGACCACGATCGCCAGCACGCCGGCGTACGAGCCGATGCCGACGATGACGACCATGATCACGCCAAGGATCAGCACCTCGATGGAGCGGGTGATGGTGAACACCAGGCGTACCAGCCAGTACACGCCGCGCCTGATGGGCGTCCCACCCATCAGGTTGCGCGCGCCGAGAAAACTCAGCGGCGCGCTGATGATCACGCCGAAGACGGTGCCCATGAGCGCCAGCAGGATCGTCTCGCCCATTCGGCCGAGGCTGTTGACGAGCGTGTCGCTGGGGTGCGGGCTCCCGGTGGGCGCATTCAGCACCAGTCGGAACTGGTACACGTCCGGCGGCAAGGTGGCGTAGTCGGGCCACACGCGTTGCTCGTGAAAGCTGCCCCTGGCATCGGTATGTACACGCGTGAACAACGCGTCGAAGCCGCGCGTCGGGTTCTGGATGCGCAGTTGGCCGTCGGCGTCCGGGGCGAAGCCGGCGCCGTCGAAGGTGACCGTCTGGCCCGGCGAGCCCGAGCCCGGCTCGATGCGCAGACTCTGGCCAGCCTGGTCGCTCGTAGACGCTGGCCCGGTTGAGCCCGCGCCGACGATGAAAGGCACCTGCAGCTCGACCTGCGTGATGTCGCGCGCGGCGATGTCCGGCTGGACCAGCGCTTTGAGGATGGGCGCCGCGTTAGGCGCATTTGCCAGCTTGCCCAGGTCGATGTCCGTCACCAGCCAGCCCTTGACCAGCACCGCGGCGGCGATGACCAGGATGACCAGCCGCATGATGCGGCTGCGCGGGTCTTCGCGTCGGGCGAGTGCCGCGCGGGCCGAACGGACGACGTCGGCGCCGGGTGGTCGGCCAGGCGGGGCCGGGCTGGAGGGTTGGCCGAGCGTTGTGGCCATTGGGCCGACCTATTCGATCTCGACCTCGACGGCTTCCTCGCCGTAGATCGAGCGGAACCGCTCCGCGTCGATCTCAGAAGGTTTGCCGTCGAACATCAGCCGCCCGGCCTTGAGCGCGATTACCCGCGTGCCGTAGGTGCGCGCCAGACTCAGGAAATGCAGGCTGCAGATCACCGTCATGCCTTCGCGGTTGATCTGTTGAAGGTACTTCAGCACGGAATGCGAGGTCGCCGGGTCGAGGCTGGCCACGGGCTCGTCGGCCAGCATGATCTTCGGTTCCTGCATCAACGCGCGCGCGATGGCCACGCGCTGCTGCTGCCCGCCTGACAGGCGATCCGCCCGCTGGTGAGCCCGCTCGCGCAGCCCCACGCGCTCCAGGTTGACCAGCGCACGCCGATAGTCCTCCTCGCCAAAGTGCGCCAGCAGACCCTGCCACTGCGATACGTAGCCCAGACGCCCGGTCAGGACGTTGGTCAGCACGGTCGAGCGCCTGACCAGGTTGAACTGCTGGAAGATCATGCCGATGTTGCGGCGGACCGTGCGCAGATCGCTGGCGCGGGCAGCGGTAATGTCCAGGTCGTCGAGCAGGATGCGACCGCTGGTCGGCTCGACCAGACGGTTGATGCAGCGCAGCAGCGTGCTCTTGCCCGAGCCGCTGAGCCCGATGAGGACCACGAACTCGCCGTCGTGCACGTCGATGGACACGTCCTCGAGCGCACGAATACCGCCGGGATACTCCTTGACCAGGTGTTGAATGCGGAGCATGCGGAGTCGCCGATCCTTCGCAAGCTCAGGATGTCACGCTGACGCACCAAAACGAGGACATTTCGCAGCGTGCCAGCAAGGATCAGCCTGGTTTGGGCGGAGCGATCTGCTGCTCGAGGTCGAGGTTCAGCACCCGCGCGGCATTGCGCACGATGTCGTAGTCGCTGTCGCTAGCGGGGCCGAGGCCATCGATGCCATAGAGGTCCTTCAGCGCCTTCTGACCCTCGGGTGTGCTCTGCACGTAGAGCAGGCCGTCGCTGATCAGCTTGACCAGGGACGAGTCGAGCCCCGCCCGAACCGAGACCGTGTCATTGGGAATCGGATCGGTCTGCGCGATGGGCTTGACGACCTGCAGCACGTCGGGCAGGGTGCTGGTGACCAGCGTGCGCGCGTCGGTCGGCGGACCGCTATCGATGTTCTGGCCAAAGGTCGCGCCGGCATCGACCTGCTTGTTGTAGACGGCAATGACGACTTTGTCGTGGCCGCCCGCGAAGATCGTGTCAGAGAAGAAGGTTTTGTAGTCGATGCCCATTTGCGCCAGCGTGTAGTTCGGGAACAGAAATCCCGAAGCTGAGGCGGGATCGACGAAAGCGAACTTCTTGCCACGCAGGTCGTTGATGCTGTTGATGCCCGAATCAGCCCGCGTGATGATCTGCGAGCGATACGTCTTGCTCCCTTGCCGCAGTGAAGCGAAGAGGACCTGGCTGCCGTTGCGGTCGTGCGCCAGGACGTAGGCGAATGGCGCCAGCCAGCCGACATCGACCTGGCCTGAGCCCATCGCTTCGATGACGGTGGTGTACGAGGTCGGAACCGAGACCTTGAAATTGAGATTGGTCGCGTCGGTCAGCAGTTTGGCCAGCGGCTCACCAGAGGCGAGCACTTTCTGCGAATCGGCTGAGGGTACGAAGGCCATGTTGACGGGATTGTTCGTCGAGCCCTTCTGGTCGCCCGTCGGGGCGGGCGGCGCCACCGGCCTGGCGACGGGACTCGGACGGGCCGCCGCGGCGGGACTTGCCGCGGGTGACGGCGAGGCGGCCGCCGCCGGGGATGCCGCTGGTTTGGCGGCTGCCGAAGGTGAGGCGGCGACGGCGGGCGAGGCAGCGACGGCGGGCGAGGCTGGCGGTGTCGTCGGTTTCGCCGGCGCGGTCGTGGGCGGTGGAGTGGTCGGCTGGGCGGCGGGTGCGGCAGGGCCGCAGGCCGCGACGGCCGGCAGCAGAAGCACGGCTGCCGAGAGCATGGCAACAGCTCCGGCGGCTCGAAGGTGCATGTTCGTCACAGCTCCCTGCGAATCGGTCTGGCTATGATACAGGGCACACCGGCGTGGGCCGGGGGGAGTGGAACAGTGCGCACATCGTCGTTCCTGGAACGCCTGCACACCGCCGCACGCAGGAACAGCTCCTGGCTGTGCGTTGGGCTCGACCCGGACCCGGCATCGTTGCCGGCTGAGGTCGGCCTAGAGAGCTTCCTGCGCGGCATCGTGGACGCCACGCGCGACCTGGTGTGCTGCTACAAGCCGAATCTCGCCTTTTTCGAGGCGCTCGGCATGGCCGGTCAGCACGCGCTGCGATCGCTCTTGCGTGACGTGCCCGGCGAGATTCCGGTGCTGATCGATGCCAAACGCGGGGACACACCGCAGACCATGCGCGCCTACGCGCGAGCGATCTTCGAGGAGCTCGATGCCGATGCGGCCACGGTCAACCCGTATCTGGGCGGCGACTCGCTCGAGCCGTTCTTCGCGTACCGCGATCGTGGCGTGTTCGTGTTGTGCAAGACCAGCAATCCGGGCGCTGCCGAGATGCAGGATCTGATGGTGGACGGATCCGAGCCTTTGTTTGTGCGCGTGGCGCGTCGTGCGATGACCTGGGACAGGTTCGGCACGCTCGGCCTGGTGGTCGGCGCGACGTATCCGTCGGATGTGGCCGCCGTGCGACAGATCGCGCCACGGGTCCCGATTCTGCTCCCAGGGGTTGGGGCGCAGTCAGGTGACCTCGAGCGATCCGTTCAGGCCGGCGTCGACGTCGACGGCGCGGGCGCGATCGTCAACGCCAGCCGCAGCATCCTGTACGCGAGCGCGGGCGGCGATTGGCAGACGGCGGCGCGCGCCGAGGCCCAGAAGCTCCAGGCGGCGATCAATACTGCTCGCGCGCAAGCTGCAACCGTGCCGCGCTGAAGCGCGTCTCGTCCAGGCACCAATGAGCACAGCCAAGTTCGTCGAGGTCCATGTGGGTGACGTCGTCCGCCTGCGGAAGGCGCATCCGTGCGGCGGGACCGACTGGACGGTGGTGCGTCTGGGGGCCGACATCGGTCTGCGCTGTGAACGCTGCGGCCACCGCGTGCTGCTGCCGCGGAGCCTGTTCGAACGACGGCTGAAGACGTTTCTATCGCGGGCGGTGCAGATGGATCCGACTGCCGACGCGGGTTGAGCGGCATGTCGCGTAAGACCAGTTCGGGCGGACGCCGTCCGGTCGGCGTTATCTCACCCGCACCGCGCTCGACCGACGGCATGGGGGCTGTTCGGCGTCGCGCGGCACGCTTCGACGAGCTGTCGATCTGGCGCAACCGCGACTTCTTGCTGCTCTGGCTGGCGCAGGCCATCAGCCAGACCGCCCAGAACGCGATCTGGTTCGGCCTCGTGGTCCTGGTCGAGCGCTCCAGCCACTCGAGCACGCAGCTCAGCCTGGCCATTCTGACGCTGATCATCCCGTCCGTTGTCTTCGGCGTGCTGGCGGGGGTGTACGTCGATCGCTGGGACAAGCGCACGGTGCTGATCGCGACCAACGTGATCCGCGGCTGTATCGCCTTCGGCTACGCGGGTTTTGACCTGGCCGGGGCGTTGCCGCTCAGTCTGCTGCTGGTCATCAACTTCCTGTTCTCGACGGTTGGCCAGTTCTTCGCGCCCGCCGAGACGGCGATGATCCCGACCGTCGTGCCGCGCCAGCGGTTGCTGCAGGCGAACAGTCTGTTTCATCTGACCTTCACCGCGTCGCAGCTGGTGGGTCTGGTCGTGCTCGGACCGCTGCTGGCCAAGATCGGCGACGTCGACGGTCTGTTCGTGAGCATGGCCGCGGCCATCGTCCTGTGCGGCGCGCTGGTGTGGCCGCTGCCGAGTAGCCACGGCACGCATGACCCGAACGTGCCAGCCAGCGAGCAGGAAGCCATCCGCGGCGTCTGGCAGGACGTGCGGGTCATCTGGCAGTTCGTTTTTCATGACCGCGTGGTGGCGCTGACCATGGTGCAATGGACGATCGGCGCCATTCTCGGCCTGGTCGTGGCGACGCTCGTGCCTGGCTTTGCCGAACGGCTGCTGCACGTGCGCGCCGAGGACGCGGTGTTCGTCATGGCGCCCGCCGGCATCGGCATGGTGGCGGGTACGGCGCTGCTCAACCGCTGGGGCGAGCGCTTCGAGAAGCACTTCCTGACCAATGTCGGCCTGTTCACGGTGGCGGCGTGCCTGGGGCTGACGGGTGGTCTGGCGTTCGTGACCACGATTGTTACCGGCGGCAAGCCGCCGCTCATCGAGCTGCCCACGCTGGGCCAGGTGAGCGTGATCGTGCCGGCGGTTATGGCGCTGGCGCTGGTGGCGGGCTTCGGCTTCGTGGCGATCATGGTGCCGGCGCAGACGTTCCTGCAGGAGCGAGCGCCGGTCGACCTGCGCGGGCGGGTGTTCGCGGTGCAGCTGATGCTGTCGAACTTCGCCAGCATCGTGCCGCTGCTGCTGCTCGGCGGCCTGGCCGACCTGATCGGGGTGGACAAGACGCTGCTGCTGATCGGCCTGCTGATCGCGCTGGCGGGAGCCA
>CBJLVJ010000204.1:0-5811 GCA_966426465.1 uncultured bacterium
GACCGTAGAACGGCGGGGCGTGGCCCTGGCCGCCGTCCATGAGCAGTCCGTTGAGCAGGATGTCGCGGGCGGAGCTTTCGTAGATCAGCCAGTCGTCGAGTCCAGAGAGAATCGTCGCGCGACCGGCCAGGGGCGCCTGAAGCAGCATCCCGTGGGCCAGAAAAACGAGCGGCACGGCGCCCAGCACAGCGCCGGGAATGCCCACCGCGCGGGCCGCCGAGAGTCCGAGCACAAGCCACAGCGCAAGCGCGCCAGCGATGGCCGCGTCGGCTGCGCGACCGGACCATGCGCCGATGTCGCCACCAGCGGCGACTGGCTGGTGGCGCACGTCGGCACCGCCCAGCGGCTCGAGTGGGCCGCCAGGCGAGCGCTCCCAGCTCACGCGCAGCCAGGGCACGCGCGCCTCCGGGCGGGCGTACTCGACGTGCAGCGGGTGGAGGCCGGCCGACAGACTCAGCCGCGCATCGCCGGCCGACGGGCTGGCGCCGTCGATCGAGACCGCCGCCGGCCCGGTCGATTCGACCACGATGCGTCGCTCACCGTCAGACGGGACCAGCAGCCAGCCGTCCCACACCACGCTGAACGGCAACTGGTCGCGCGCCGGCTGAACGTCGGGCCCGAAGTTGAAGCGGGCCGCATCGTTGAAGAAGTAGACCGGAAACTGATCGGCACGCAGGTCGAGCGCGGGATCGATGCGCGTCGCCCCGTTTAGCCATGCGAAGTCTGTCGAGCGTTCGACCGCTCGGCCTGGTGCTGGTCCGACCCAGTAGCGCGCGGTCAGGCCGAGCGGCGGTGAGGTCGCGGCGCTAACCAGCTTGAGCCCGAGGCCAATCGAAAACGCGACCGCCACCCAGCGCGCCCTGTTCGAACGCGGCGAGGGCAGCGCGAGCGTCGCGTAGACGACGCCAGCCAGGGCCAATAGGCCGGGCACGCTCAGCGGCAGGCCAGCCAGGAGCTGGGCAGGCCCACCCGGAGCCAGCACACCAGCAGCGCCCAGCGTAAGCAGCAGCCACCGCGTCGAAAAGCTGTTCAACAAAGCCGACGCGGCGGGATTCTACGCTGGTCAGTCTTGCGGCGCTTCAGCTCCGCACAGACCACACACCCCGTCGACGATGCAATGGCCATCGGGGTGGCCGATCGTCTCGATCAGGTGGCGGCCTTCGGTGCAGTGACTACCTTCGGCCTGCGGCGCGGTGCAAGCAGCAAGGTGCCACTCGACTCGATCGCGTTCACGGCTGGCGGCTACCTGGCCGCCCGTCCGCACCACCGCCCGCCAGAACTTGCGCTGGCGGACGGGCGCCGCCGGTTCGGGCTTGGCCTTGCCCGCGGGTCGGTCGCCGCCGGCGTTAGGGGTCGGATCGATCGTGGTTGCAGCCATGATGCTAAATGGTACGTCCCAGAATCAGGCTCCGTGGTCAAAAGGGCATCGCAAATCGCAGGCCAGGCGGTCACGCTTCCGCGTTGATGGCACGATCTGGGGCGACTTCGGCAGGCGTGTGCGCCAGCACCCTGATAGGCCGACGTGCACGAAAGATGGGGTACAGCAAGCCCAGCAGGACGCCGTAGGCGGCATGGCGAAGCAGCTCACCAGTGGCGGCCACGGCGCCGGTGGCGCCGATGCCCAGAAAGCCCATGCCGAGCAGTGGCATCGCCACGAGCAGCGACGCGGCGAACGGCAGCGCCGCGAAGCCAAGTCCGCGCTGCCAGTCGGGCCAGTCGGGGGGCATCAAGGCCTCGCCCCACAAGCCATAGACCGCCCCCCAGACAACCCCGACGAGCAGGAACCCGGGCACGGCGATGAACAACAGCACCGGCTGGACGTCACGCGCCAGGGCGAACGCGAGCCGAGCCGCCGTTTGTTCGACGATCGTGCCGGGCGCGTTGAAGGCGATATTGCCCGCCAGGTTGATGATCACGTTGAGCAGCAGCGTGGAGCCGATGGTCGCCAGCAGGCCGGCGAGGGCTCCCGCGCGAAGACGCGAGTCACGGTCGAGGGTGAGCGGGGCGAGGGTTCGACGCCCCAGCTCCTGACGAGTGCGAAAGATCCACACCAGCAACAGACCGAGCGGCACGAGCGAGCCGAGCAGCCCAAAGGGAATGTGGACCCGTTCCATGAAGCCGAGCACGGGCGGGCCAAGGAAGTAGCCGAGCAGCGTGTAGACGAGGATATAGAGCAGCGCCCCGAGGCTCATGGCAGGGAAGAACACCGTGAACCGCACTTCGAACACGCCACACGCGACGGCTGTCACGATGCGCAGGCCTGGCACGAGTCGGCCGAGGAATACCGCCCGCGAGCCATGCCGCTTCAACCACTGCTCGGTTCGGTCGAGGCGCTCGGGCGTGAGCCGGATAAACCGACCGTAGCGGTACACCAGGCTGCGGCCAGCCATCCTCGAGGCGAAGTACAGGAATGTCGAGCCGATGATGGTGCCGAGCCACGTCGCGCCGACCGCTTGCCATAACGGCACCGTGCCTTCGCGGGCGTGCACGCCCAGGATCAGCATCAGCACGTCGCCTGGCACGGGCACAGGCACTCCCGCCTCCTCAATCAACAAAAACACGAACGCGGCGAGCAGGCCGTGTCGATTGAGGAACGAGGAGGTCGCCAGGCCGACTTCAGTCCACCAGTCCACCATGCCCGACGACTGCTTTCCCAGACGTTAGCATTCCCGTGACGCTTCTGAGCAGCGGGGAGGTCGGCCTGTGTCTGCGGAGTGTGTGCTGGCCGTCGACGTGGGCGGTACCAAGCTAGCGGTCGGTGTCGTCGATCGTGAGGCGCGCGTCCTCGCGTCCGAACGCATGGCGACGCCACGAGCGGTCAGCGCCGATGACCTGTTCCAGGCGCTCGAGGACCTGTGTCGGCGTGTGCTGGACGCTTCGGGCGCGCGGGTGGCCGCGATCGGCGTGGGGTGCGGTGGGCCGATGGAGTACCCCGCGGGGCTGGTCAGCCCGCTGAATATCCCGGTTTGGCGCGGCTTTCCGCTGCGCCAGCGGCTGGCGCGGGCGTTCGGCCTGCCATGTGTGGTGGACAACGACGCGAACGCGCTGGCGCTCGGCGAGCACTGGCGAGGCGCAGGCCAGGGCTCGGCCAACATGGTGGGCATGGTCGTCTCGACCGGCGTGGGCGGCGGCATCATCCTGGAAGGGCGCCTGCTGCACGGTCAGAGCGGCAACGCCGGACATATTGGCCACATCATTGTCTGGCCGGGCGGACCGCTGTGCGGGTGCGGCGCGTGCGGCTGCATCGAAGGCGTGGCGTCCGGTACCGGGCTGGCCCGCCGCCTGGAGGTCGCGCTGGCCGACGGTGCCGAGACGCAGCTCGGCCACGGAGCCTCGGCCGCGCAGATTGCGGTAGCCGCGCGCGAGGGTGACGCTCTGGCAACCGAGCTGTTCCGCACGGCCGGCGAGGGTGTCGGCCGCGGCATTGCGTCGGCTGCCGCGCTGCTCGACCTCGAGCTGGTGGCGATTGGTGGCAGCATCGCGCTGCACGCGTGGGATCTGCTCGGTCCGCCACTGCTTGCGGAGCTCGAGCGCAGCGCTCGACTGGATTTCACGCGCAATGTGCGCGTGGTACAGGCCCGACTCGGCGACACGGCCGGCCTGTACGGCGCCACACAGCTGGCGTTCGCAACGCTCGAGCCCTGAGTACGCTACAACCTCAGCCGCACGTGACCACGCCCGATCTCGAGCCGACCCAACGTTTGCCCGTCACGGCCGCTGAGGCTGAGCGGCTCGAGGCGTCCCCGCCTCGGCCTGGCGCTGGCCTGGCAGGCTTTTTTCTGCGCGTCGTCCTGCTGGTGCTGCTTGCCTGTATCGCCCTGGTCGCGGCAGCGCTGCTGCTGACGCCCACCCGTGAGTCGGTCCTGGTCCTCGGTTCCGATGCCCGACCGGACGAGCTGGGCCGCGGTGAGGTCGGACGTACCGACACGTTGTTACTGTTCGTGGCCGATCGCGCCACACCGCGTCTGGCGATGATCTCGGTACCACGTGACCTGTGGGTGGCCATCCCGGGCTATGGCCAGGAGCGCATCAACGCGGCTTACGAGATGGGCGGCAGCCAGACCGCCAAGCAGACGGTCAGCAACGTCCTCGCGCAGCGGGTGGACCGCTACGCCGTCATCGGCCTGCAGGGCGTTCGCGACGTGGTCGATGCGGCTGGTGGCGTGGACGTCACGGTCGCCCAGGCCATCCACGACGACGCCTACCCGACCGACGACTACGGCTACCAGACCGTCGATATTCCAGCCGGGCGCCAGCACATGGACGGCGACACCGCGCTCAAGTACGCCCGGACGCGTCACCAGGACAGCGACTTCGGGCGGATCGCTCGTCAGCAGCAGGTGCTGGCGGCGGTGCGCGGGGCGATGTTGAACCCCTTGAACTGGCCGCGCGTGCCGGCCGTGGTGTCGGCGCTGACCCGCTCGATCAAGACGGATGTCTCGCCGCTGGATGCGATCGCCATCGGCGCGGCGATGCTGCGCGATCCCGGCGAACCGGACCGCCTGGTGATCGACACCAACCTGGTGAACCCGATCACGGGCCAGGATGGCGCCGCGCTGCTGGAAGCACGGCCCGACCTGAAGCCGGCCGTCGCTCGTTTCCTGGGTGGCGCCTCGAGCGTCAACGTCGAGGTGCTCAACGGCGCCGGCGTAGCCGGGCTGGCCGCGCGCACGGCCGACCGCCTGGCCCAGAGCGGTTTCATCATTGCCGCGGTTGGCGACGCGTCGAAGCCGCAGGCGCAGACCAGCGTGGTTGCCCGCCCCGGCGCGCGCGGCGCCGCCGAGCAGATCGCCGCCACGCTGAGCCTGCCGTTATCCCGCGTGAGCGAAAGCGCCACCCTCTCGGGAGCGGACATCCAGGTCCTCCTCGGCGCCGACGCGCGCTAAGCGCGGCTCAGGTCTCGGCTTCGCACTGGCCGCTCATACACGCCAGCTCCTGCGCTGCTGTCGTGAGATCGGTCGCCTCGTATCTCCACAATTTGCTGAAGTCGATGTCCGGGAATTCCGCGACGCGGTGTTCGTATTCTTCTCGCGTAATCTCGATATAGGGCAGTTGCGCGTAATTGGCATCGAACGACGGCAAAAACGCCATTCCACCAATAAGCTCCCGATGGTCCCAGATCCACTTCGTCAGTTCGACAATTTCATCGACCTTGTACAGACACGTGATACTTGGATTGTGCTCGGTCCAGTTGAGCTTATTGTGAAGCCAATAGTCGCATTGCTCGATCGCGCCGAGATCTTTGCGAGTGATCGCGCCGTCCGGCGACTTCATCGGGAAATGGATGACCCACGTGTTGGCGTCGTCGCGTGTCTGGCCGTTTTCGGGGTCCATTGGCACGCCGGCGTCGCGCAAGACTTTGAAGATCGGGCTGGTCGCCGCGACGCGCACGTTGCGCTCGTAATACGGCGCCCAGCGCGCGTGCAGGCCTGACGAGCAGTTCAGCAGCTGAGAGCTGTTGCCGCTCGGTTTGACCGTGGTGATCGCCGCGGCCTGGTTGATGCCCAGCTTCTCGGCAAACTCCCGATTGGTCTCGAGCGCCACCTCACGCAAAGCACGCATCACATGTGGGTCGTGGACCGCCGGGCAATCCATCTGGCCGGTAATGTCCACCCCGAGCAGTCGCTCCTCTTCCGAGTTGTGCTTCCAGATTGGCCGCAAGTCGGGAAAATGCGTAGCAAGCGACTGAATAGTGCCAATGATCGTCGCTATCTGGACCTTTTCCTTCAAAGTTTCAAACGTATCTACATTGCGCGCAACAGCAATCGACAGATTGCAAAATTCGTAGTTTCTAAGAACGATTTCGCCACA
>CBJLVJ010000205.1:0-5810 GCA_966426465.1 uncultured bacterium
GAGCGACGCCGCCGTGCTCGGCCGCCACGAGCCGGTTCAGAGAAACTCGCTACCCTACAACCGGGGTGGACAGGACACCTGCCGGGGCCACTGTCGGTTTCAGGCCGACACGAGCGGCGGTCGCAGCGCGTCGATCGCAGCGCGGTAGCCGTCAACGGTGCCCACGTCGTAATAGCGCGCCCCGGCCTGGATGCCGAGCGCGTGGCCGCCACGGCGCAGGTGGGCGTTCACCAGTGTGCCAACGTACTCATCTCCACGATCGGGCTCGCTCCACAGCGCGTGCAACGCCCTGAACGTGCCGGCCGGCATGCGGAAGGCGCCCCATACCCAGCTGGTGCCCGGCTGGTCGGCCTTGACCTGGATCTCCGTTACGACGTTGCCCGCGGTCAACACCGCGTCGAAGCGGTGCGGCTCGTCCACCGGAAACAACAGGAACGACAGCTCACCGTCCGGCAACAGGCTGAAGCCTTCGAGCGGGAACCAGACCGTATCGGGCAAACCGACCAGCACCTGGTCATCATCCCGCATCACCTGGAGAGCGCGGAACAGCGCGTCGCACAGGCCCCTGGGCCGCTCCTGGACCACGTAGCAGAAGCGGTGTGAGGCGCGGTGTCGCGCGTAGTAGGGAATGATGTCCGTCTTCTCGGGCGAAATGACGAAACAGATTCGGTCGGCGCCGGCGTGGAGCATCCGCTCGACCAGGAACTCGCTCACCGCCTTCGGCCGCTCCACCCCATGCTCGTCGAAGGTGCTGCCGACCGGCAGCATCTCTTTCGAAAACGCCAGCGGTTGCAGGCGTGAACCGGCGCCGGCAGCCGGCACGATGCCTAGCATGCGGCAGCCTCACATGCCTCGACCAGCTGGCGAGCGCGGCAGTCGCCGGTGTGCTGCGAGAGCGTGCGTTCGCGGGCGGCGGCGGCAATCCGCGCCAGGTCCGAGTCGCACAGATCGAGCGCAGCTTCAGCCTGCGCAGTGTCGTCGGCCACCAGGATCTCCCTGTCCGGCTCAAAGAATTGCTCCACACCCGCAAAGGCATCGGTCAGCACCGCTGTGCCGCAGCTGGCAGCCTCGAACAGTCGACCAGACGGTGTGTACCCCCACTCGCGCATCGCCTGCCGCGAAATGCTGAGCGTGAGCCGGTTGGCCGAATAAAAGGCCGGGTGCTGCGACGGATCGAGGTGTGGGTGGGCGGCGACGTTGGCGGGCCAGGGCACATGCCCGGGGTAAAGCGAGCCGACGACCAGGAACCGCTCCGTCGGCCGGCGGCGGGCCGGTTCCAGGAGCAATCGCTCCAGCCCGGGTTGGCGATCCGGCGCGTAGGTCCCGAGATAGCCGAGCGAGCAGCGCAACCCGGGCGGCGGTTCGGCAACCGGTGCGTGCACCTCAGGATCCACGCATCCATACAGCGGCGCCGTTCGCCGCGCACCCCAGCAGCGCACCAGTGTTTCGAGGATCGGACCGCCGGTGAAGCTCAGGTACAGATCGAACTCCGGAATCAGCTCCGGAACCAGATAGTGGGCGCCGGCGGCCACCGCCACACCGTCACTGGCGAGCGCCGCCAGCGTGACGGGGGTATCCAGATCGTAGAAGACGTGCAGCGGACGCGGTTCGTCCAGCACCAGGCGGCACGCCGCCAGACCGTCCGCACAGTACGAGGTAACCATGGCGACGTCGCAGTCGGCAACGGCTCGCCGAGCCGCCGGCGCGAGCGTCGCCCAGTCGGAATACAGCACCAGGTTGCAGAAGTCGGGCGCGTCCAGGTCGCGATGCGCGGCGTAATAGTCCACGTCGCGCTCGAAGAATGTTGCCGAATGGCCGGCTCGGTGCAGGCCCTTCAACACCGCTCGCCAGGGTGTGGCGTGCCCGTTGGCCCACGCCGACGATATCGTGAGACCGAAGATGACGAACTTCACATCAGGCTCGATGCAACGACGAGGGCATGCGCGATGCGCGCGCTGAGAGTGCACGGTCCGCGCCAGGCGGCAGTGATCGAGGTCGACGATCCGCTCCCTGGGCCCGGCGAGGTGGTCGTTCGCATTGCCGCGTGTGGTGTGTGTGGCTCGGACCTGAATGCATGGCGAGGGGTGCCCGGTATCCAGTATCCACTACCGCCGGGTGCGCCGGGGCACGAAACGGTAGGCGAGGTGGTGGCGCTTGGTCCGGACGTGGACAGCCCACAGGTGGGCCAGGTGGTGACCGGACTGATGTGGAACGGGTTCGCTGAGCAGGGTACCGCCCGGGCGGAGGACCTGGTGGTGCTGCCACCGCCGCTTGCTGCCTCAGATGTGCTCGGCGAGCCACTCGCCTGCGCAATGAACGTCGTCCAGCGTTCGGCGATTGGGCCGGGCGCTCGGCTAGCCGTGGTGGGATTCGGCTACCTGGCGGCGCTCGTCGTGCAGTTGTTTCCCGCGGATATCGGTGGTTGGGTGGCGGTATCGCGGCGCGAAGACAGCCGCGCGCTGGCGCTGCGGCTGGGGGCCGAGGCCGCCTACGATTTTTCGCATGTGCCGGCCGAGCTGTGGGACAGCTTTGGCGTGGTCATCGAAGCCGCCGGCGTCCAGCATGCGCTGGACTATGCGACCTGGCTCACGGCCTACGCCGGGCGTCTGGTGATCGCCGGCTACCACGCCGATGGTCCACGCACGGTCAACATGCAGAACTGGAACTGGAAGGGCATCGACGTGATCAACGCCCACGAGCGCAAGTCGGCCGTCTCGATGCGTGCCTTGCGTGAGGCACTGGTGCTGGCCGAGTCGCGCGGGCTCGAGCTCGAGCGTCTGCAGACGCACGCGTGGCCCCTGGAGCAGGCCGCCGAGGCGTTTTGTTGCGCCGAGCAGCGTCCGAGTAGTTTCGTCAAGGGTGTCGTACGGCCGTGATCCGCCTGGGCGTGGCTGGTCTGGGCTGGCTGGGCGAATCGCTGATCAAAGACGTGCCGCGCGTCGGTGGTCTCGAGGTGATCGCCGTGCAGGATGTGGTCGCTGAGCGGGTGGCCGCCATAGCCGAGCGTTACGGCGTCCGCGCCCGATGTGAACGCTTCGACGATTTGCTCGCGCTGAGCGACGTGGACGCGGTGCTGATCTGTACGCCCAACGGACTCCACGCCGAACAGGCGCAGGCCGGCCTGCGAGCAGGCAAAGATGTCCTGGTCCAGAAGCCGCTGGCGCTGTCGTGCGCCGACGCCGTTAGGACGATCGAGACGGCCGCTCAGACCGAACGATTGTTGTTCGTCGACTACACCTATCGATTTCTCGAGACGATGAGGGCGTTCCGCGACCGTCTGCCGCCTGCCGGCGCGATTCGCTCGATGCGGGCGGCGTTCCACAATATTTACGGGCCAGGCGCCGAAAAAACCTGGTTCTTCGACCCACGGATGGCGGGCGGCGGAGCGCTGGTGGACCTGGGCGTGCACCTGCTCGACCTGGGCCTGTGGTTGCTCGCCCCGCGCTCGGCGTGGCTCGAGCGGGCCGAGCTGTCCGAGCCGCGGCCGGTCGAGAACTCGGCGCGTCTCGAGCTGCGCCTGGACGAGGTGCCGTTCGAGGTGGAGGTGAGCTGGAACGCGCCGCTGACGGCCAGTGAGATCGCCCTGGAGGTGGTTACGGACGATGGCCGGCTGCGCTGGGAGAACGTCGACGGCAGCTTTTTCCAGTTCCGCGCGCTGCGCGAGGGGCAGGTGGTGGCCGACCGCGAGACGACGCTGCGCGAAGACACGCTGCGCGCCTTCGCCGAGAGCCTCACCACCCGGCGCGCTCCACCGATCGACGCACGGGTCTACGCGCTGCTCGATTCGGCCTACGGCCGGCGCCGGGGTGGCCGAGTAGTACCATCCCGACAGGAGCCGAAGCCGTGACTGCCACCCTCGATCTGAGCACGACCGATCGCGCGCCCGCTACGGCCGGCCGCATGGCATCGGCCGCGCTGGAATTTCTGGCCGCCCTGAACGCCCAGCAGCGCGAGGCTGCCACCCTGCCCTTTGGCGACGATCGTCGCTACATCTGGGACTACCGACCGCCCGAGAGCACGCCGCGCAATGGCCTGCGTCTGATCCACATGAACAGCCAGCAGCAGCAGAAAGCGCTGGCTCTGCTCGACATCGGCCTGAGCACGCGCGGCGCTCGCCAGGTGCGTCAGATCATCGACCTGGAAGTGCCGCTGCTCGAGCAGGAGAAGATGGATGGCCGCGTCACACCCTTCGTGCGGCATCCTGAGCAGTACTCGGTGTGCGTCTTCGGCGACCCGAGCACGCGGGCGCCGTGGGCCTGGCACGTCGGCGGCCACCACGTCGGCCTGCACTTCACGGTCATCGACGGCGACCGCATCGCCTCGGCGCCGCTGTTCTTTGGCGCCAACCCGGCCGAGGTGCGCCACGGCCCGACGGCCGGCCAGCGCACGTTGCGCGAAGAGGAGGATCTGGCGCGAGCGCTCGTCAAGGGCCTGCCAGCCGAGCAGAAGCGCATCGCCATTGTCAGCGCGACCGCGTTCCCCGACATCCTGACCGACCGCTACCGTGTTGCCAATGCGTTCGCGCCGCCGCGCGGGCTGGCGTGGGCCAGGATGGGCGGCGAGCAGCGGCAGCAGCTCGCCGACCTCGTGCGGCACTACGTCGAGCGGGTCAACGAGGAGCTGAGCGGCTCATACTGGCGCAAGGTCGAGCCCGAGCTGAGCGAGCTGACCTTTGCCTGGGCCGGCGGCGAAGAGCGCGGCCAGGGGCACTACTACGCTATCAAGGCGCCGAGCTTCCTGATCGAGTACGACAACACCCAGAACGAGGCCAACCACATCCACTCGGTGCTGCGGGACATCACCGGCGACTGGGGCGAGGACCTCCTCGCCAGCCACTATGCGGAGTCGCACCGCGCCGCGATCGCTGGCAGTTAGAAGGCCGGCAGGATCTCCTTGCGGTAGAACTGAAAGAAGCCATCCTGGTCGGGACCGACCTGGTGGATGTAGACGTGCTCGATGCCGGCGTCGAGATACTGCTGGATCGCCTGGCGGTGCTTCTGTGGGTCGGGACCGCACACGATCGCCTGCGTGATGTCCTCCTCGCGCACGATCTTCGTCGCCTGCTCGAAGTGGCGCGGCAAGGGCAGCTCCTGGCTCAGCTCGCCGGGCACGGCGGCGCTCGCCCACCACTCCTGCGCGGTGCGCCTGGCGCTGGTCTCGTCTGACGCCCAGCACACGGTCACCTGACCGAAGCGCGGCTTGGCAGTGCCACCGGCTGCATTGAATGCCTCGACAACGCTCGTCTCTGGGCTGACGGTGATCAGGCCGTCGCCACGTTCGGCCGCGTCGCGCGCCGCCTGGGGACCAGCCGCGGCAATGTACAGCGGCGGTGGCTCCGAGGGCAGCGTATACAGCCGGGCGTGATCGACCGTGAAATAGTTGCCTCGAAAACTCTGCTCACCACCCTTCCACAGCAGGCGAATAATGTCGACGGCCTCGTCCATCATCTCGAGGCGGATCGGCGCGGAGGGCCAGCCTCGACCCACGATGTGCTCGTTCAGGTTCTCGCCCGAGCCGATGCCCAGGAAGAAGCGACCGGGCATGAGCGCCGCGGCGGTGGCGGCGGCCTGGGCGACGATCGCCGGGTGGTAGCGCACGGTCGGACAGGTCACACCGGTGCCGAGGCGCAGACGCGCCGTCGCGTGCGCGATCGCGCCGATGACGGTCCACACGAACGGGCTGTTGCCCTGGCGGTCGAGCCAGGGATGAAAATGATCCGAAATCAGGGCGAACGTGAAGCCGACTTCCTCGGCGGAGCGTGCCAAACTGACCAGGTTGCTCGGTGGGTGCTCCTCGCTCGACAGGGCGTA
>CBJLVJ010000206.1:0-5803 GCA_966426465.1 uncultured bacterium
AGGCGACGGTCGATCTCGTCCAGCAACGCTCGCGGGCTGAACGGCTTGAGCACGTAGCCGTCCGCGCCCGCTTGTACGGCTCGGTCGCGGTCGGCCGACGAGCTCATGGCGGTCAACATGAGAATCGGGATGTGCGCCGTCTCGGGCGAGGACTTCAGCGTCTGGCACACCCAGAAGCCGTCGTGGTCGGGCAGTGCGACGTCAAGCAGCACCAGGTCGGGCCGATGCTGTCTGGCCTGGGCTAGCGCCTCGGTCGCATTGGCCGCCTCAACAACGCGATAGCGTGGACCGCGGACACGAATCGAGGCGTGCACCACGGCTCGCACTGAAGGCTCGTCGTCGACGACCAGGATCAACGGCCGCGGGTCGTCCGGCTCAGGCCTGGTGGAAGACGGGCTCGATTCGCTCATACGTCTGGTCCAGGCTCTCCGGCAGCACCTTGGTCTCGCCGACTACAGGCATGAAGTTCGTATCGCCCGTCCAGCGTGGGACGACGTGTACGTGCAGGTGGTCGGGCACGCCGGCGCCGGCAGGCCGGCCAAGGTTCATGCCGACATTGAAGGCCTCAGGGTGGTAGACGCGCTGGAGCACGTCGACGGCACGCTGGGTGATCTGCATCAGCTCGTTGGCGATGGCCACGTCGAGGCCTGCCAGGTCGCCCGTGTGGGCGAACGGTGCGACCATCAGGTGCCCGCTGTTGTAGGGGTAGCGGTTCAGCAGCACGAAGACGCGCTCGGCACGAAACACCACCAGGTTGTTGCGATCGTCGTGTTCAGCGGCGATGGTGCACAGGAAGCACTCGCCCGAGCGCTCGTCGCTCCCCTCGACGAAGGCACGCCGCCAGGGTGTCCAGAGGCGCTCCACGCCAAAAGTGTAGGCTGTTAGCCACGAGCCAGAATGCCTTCGTTAGACGCCGAGCCGACACTGACGCCGCTGCAGCGGGCGATCTATGAGACCGATCAGCTTGGCCTGACCCTGCGCGACAGCATCAAGCTGGTGACCCAGCGCATGGGCTACTTTGTCGGGCAGTACCGCTACCTCGAAGAGCGAGCCAAGATCGAGCGCTTCATCGAGCAGTACGGGCCGCCGTCCCTCAGCCCCGACGACATGACGGTCGGCTCGCGCGAAGGGACGCACCAGGTAGGCTCACCTTAGGAACGCGCGACCATGCAGATCGGTATCGCGGGCCTGCCCGGGTCTGGCAAGACCACGCTCTTCAACGCGCTGGCACACCAGCACGCGCGCGTCGGAGGCTATGCCGGGGCGGAGCCGAACCTGGCCGTGGTCAAGGTGCCCGACGAGCGCCTGGACAGGCTGTCCGCGCTCTTCAACCCGCTCAAGCACACGCCCGCCGAAGTGCGCTTCGTCGACATTGCCGGGGTCGCCAGGGGTATGGGCCAGGAGAGCAGCGCCGCGGTCCTGGCGCACCTGCGCACGGTGGACGTCTTGCTGCAGGTGATCGGCGCCTTTCAGCCGGAGCGCGACGCGCGCTCGGACTTCGAAGAATTCAGCCTGGAGCTCCAGCTGGCAGACCTGTCGCAGATCGAGAAACGGGTTGACCGCCTCGAAAAAGAGCTGCGCCTGGGCAGCAAGGGCACGCCGGCCGAGCGAGCCGCCAAAGAGCGCGAGCTGGCCGTCTTGACGCGCCTTCGTCCGGTGCTGGAAGCCGGACAGCCGGTTCGCTCGGTCGAGCTCACGCCTGACGAAGAGAAGGCCGTCTCGAGTTTCGGCTTCCTGACCCAGAAGCCGACGCTGCTCGTGTTGAACGCGGGTGACGACCAGGACGTTTCCGGGCTCGTGGCCAGCCTTCAGGAGCTGACGCGAGACACGCCGCGGACGGCGGTGATGGCGCTGCCTGGCAAGCTGGAGATGGAGCTCGGCGAGCTGAGCCCCGAGGACGCGGCCGAGTTCATGCAAGCGCTGGGTGTCTCGGGCAGTGAGCTGGACCAGGTCACTCGTCTGGCCTATGGGCTGGCTGAGCTGGTTTCGTTCTTTACTGCCGGCGAGGACGAATGCCGCGCCTGGACCATTCGCGCGGGCACGAACGCGCAGGACGCCGCGGGCGCGATCCACTCGGACCTGGCGCGCGGCTTCATCCGCGCCGAGGTCATCCGCTGGGATCAGCTACTCGAAGCTGGCAGCGAGGCCGCCGCCAAAAAACGTGGCTGGGTGCGCCAGGAAGGCAAGACCTATCTGGTCCAGGACGGCGACGTTATCCACGTCCTGTTCAATGTTTAGGTACCGCCGCGTCTAGGTACCGCCGCGGAGGAGGCCGAGCGCGGCTATGCCGGCGGCACGCAGCACCGCCAGCGATGGCACGCGTCGGGCGATTGCGCCGCTGAGCGACCAGACGATCCATAGCAGCCAGGCGCCGCCGACGAGCGTGAGCAGCTTCGGCACCTCGGTGCCAGGTCCGGGCCGCGGCTCGAGCGTTGGCTGATCGCTCGGCTCGATGGTCAGGCCCATCGGCGTGCCAGCCTCGGTCGGCGGCTCGACGTCGAAGCTGGGGTCGTCCTGCCAGCGATCGGACTCGCCGATCAGCGGAGCGGCTATGGCCGTCTCAGTCGCGGCCGGGGCCGGCGCGGCGGTCACGACCGGGGCAACGCTCAGCAGCGGCGCGCGCTCGCTGTCGGATTCGTCGGCATCGGCCAGCCGACGCATGGCGCGAGCGATGGTGCTCGCTTCGGCGACCGCCTGGCGCGGCTTGCGTGGCAGCTCCGGAAAGGACAGGGCCTTTCTGTCCGGATCGAGCCCCAGGGCGACGGCGTGGTGCGGGATGGACGAGTTGTTCCAGGCGTACTCGAGCTCCAGGTCGGAAATCTCGAGACCGTAGCCGAGCGTGGTCGAAAAGGCGGCGTCGTTGTAGATGAAACCGTTCGGGGTCAGGCCGCTGATCACGATGTAGTGGTCGAACTCGGACAGCGAGCTGGTGTGGCCGGGAAGGTTGCGGTACTTGACCAGGGTGATGACGGGATGGCCCTGCTGCAGATGCCAGCGGACGGCGTCGGTCGACCAGTTACGGTAGCCGCCGCTGTCGCTGTACAGATCCATCGGTGTCAGGCCGGCCTCGCGACCGATACGCGACAGCGCGTCCAGGCTGGTGCCCAGGTCGGTATCGAAGTTGTCGATGAGATTGTTCAGGTAATCGCGCACCTGCGACGGGCCGACCTCCAGGCCGAAGCCGGCCAACACCATCGTCAACGAGGCTGGCCCGCAGTTGACGTACTGGAACAGGCCGCCGTCGATCTGCGAGCGGAACGGTACGCCGAGCCAGACCAACCCGTCACCGAGCATGCGCTTCTGCACCTGGGCCATCAGATCGCGCCCCTGGGCGAAGCGCAGCGGCAATGACGTGACGGATGCGAGCGCGATGATCTGCTCGTCGTCCCCGGTAGCCTCGGGCCCGCTGGCGTCCGGGGTGAGGCCAGCCGCGTCGTTGTTGAGGAAGCCGAAATTGATGGCGGCGGTGTCGACGTCCTGGACCACCTCGACGTCCTCACCGGCGTCCGTGGTCGGCACGTAGTTGGCGGGGATGGTGGCGCTCACGCGGTACGCCCCGGGCGGCAGGCCGTCGAAGGCAAACGCACCGCTGTCATCGGTCAGCACCGTGCGGCTCAGACCGTTCGCGTACGTCAGCTTGATGCTGACCTGGCCAAAGCCTTCCTCAGCGGCGCCGAGCTGACCATCGGCATTGGCGTCCAGGAACGCGCGGCCTTGAATCGTGCCGGTATCGGACGAAGCGGTCGTCGTGGCGGTCGCGGCGGTAGCAGCGGTCCCGGCGGCCGCGGCGGTCGCCACCGGCGACGGCTCGGGCGTGGGCACGTTGGGCGTCGGCGTCTGCCCTGGGGGCGAGGTGGGCGTGGCCGCGCGGGTCGGCGCCGAAGTTGCTGTCGCGGTGGGCAGAGGCGTTTCCGTCGCCGTGGCGGTCGGCGGCACGCGAGTGGCCGTCGGCGGCGGCGGCGAGGTGGGCGTGGGACTCGGCAAGACGGCCGTTGGCGCCGGCTTGCTTTTGGCCTGGGTCGGGGCGACCGTCGGCTGCGCCTTCGGTACGGCGGTCGGCGTGGGCGCCGCGAACGTGGACGTCGGCAGACTCGCCAGCACAGCGGCGGCGAGAGCGGCAGACAGAATCCAGGCGCGCATCAGGTCGACAGAGACGGTGCCGGTCGTCCGACAGTCAGCGGGAGGCTGGCGACGAGCGATCAGCGCGCCGCGCCAATTTCGGCTGGCCGCGCAGTCTCAGACGATAGTAGTGGCGTCGAGCCACCTGTCTCAAGAGTTGGCACGCGCACAATGAAGCTGGTGCCCGTTTGTGTCGTGCTCTCCAGGCCGATCGTCCCGCCGTGCGCCTGTACGATCTCGCGTGCGATAGCCAGCCCGAGTCCGTTGCCGCGGGACCCGGCGCGGGCCTTGTCCACCTGATAGAAGCGTTCGAACACGCGCTCGGCGTCCTCGGGTGGGATGTACGAACCGGAGTTGTGGATGGACAGAACCGCGCTGCGCGCAGGCCGACCCTGGCGGGGACCGCTCGTGCGCGCACCGTCGACCCCGACCGTCACGGTCACGCTGCCCGTCGGCGGCGTGAACTTGAAGGCGTTTTCCAGCAGGTTGTCGAGCACCTGCCCGATCCGATGCGAGTCGCCGAGAATCACCACCGGCTCGGGCGCGCGCACCTCAAAGTGAATGCCGCCTTCCTGTGCGCGGAACATGAACCGCGCCTGCGCGGCGCGCGCCAGCTCGGCCAGGTCCGTGGGCTGGCGCTCGAGCGCGAGGTCGCCCGACTCGATGCGGCCCAGGTACAGCAGGTCTTCGACGAGGCGGCGCATGCGCTCGGCCTCCTCGCCGATGATGCGTCCGGCTTCGCGCGCGCCTTCAGCGCCTGACAGGGTGCCGTCGACCAGCGCGCCGGCAAAGCCACTGATCGACGTGAGCGGCGTTCGCAGATCGTGGCTGGCGTTGGCCAGCAGGTCGCGCATGGTGCGATGCGAGCGCGCGACTTCACGCGCCATCGTGGTAAATGCCTTGGACAGCCGCCCGACCTCGTCGTTGGTGTTGGGCAGTGTGAGGTCAGGATCCAGGTTGCCGCGAGCCATCTCTTCGGATGCGCGGGTGATCTGCATCATCGGCTGGGTAATGGTCGAGGCGAGCCACCACGCGATCACAATCGAGACCAGCAGCGCGCTCAGCGCCGCCACGGACAGGCGCGGAAGAACGTCGCGCCAGGCGTTGGTCAGGGATTGTTCCGGCGACGCCACGGCGATGCGCAGCCCAGGCGAAAAGCGCGGCTCAGTGGGGAAGGACGCGACAGTCAGGACCGTGCCGTCCTCGATGATCTGCGTCACGTTCGCGCGATGGCCCTGCGTCTGAGGCTGGACGAAGGTGCGTCCGGCGAAGCGGTTGTTGTCCGTGTCGTGGAGAACGTAGCCGCGCTCGTCGAGCAGCAGCACGCGCACGTCGGTGTCGTCGGCGCTCTGGTCAAGCTGACCCGAGATCACCTGGAGCGACGCGCCGTTGCGGGCCATGCGCATGACCTGGGCCATGTACACGTTGGCGATATTCTCCAGACGATCCGATTCGCGCTGGAACTGGTATTCGCGCAGCAGGTACGCGAAGGCGGTGCTGGCCAGCAGCAGCGAGACGGCAATCACGGCGATGAATGCCGCGATCAGGTTGGCGCGCAGCGAGCTGAACGGGAGTATCATGTGGGATCGGCTGCCGCCGCACCCGACGGCCAACTCATGCTCGTCTCCTACGCGCCGGCGCGGATTCGCCAGGGTCGGCATCTTCGACCGGGATCCGCGGGTCA
>CBJLVJ010000207.1:0-5765 GCA_966426465.1 uncultured bacterium
TGGGCGAGTCGAAGATCACCGGCTCGCCCTCCACGGCGCTCCGCGTGGGCGCCCGGATGGTCGCGCTCATCGTGCGTTACCGAGTGCTGCGCCGATGAGGTCCCAGGCGAGCGCTTCACCAGCGCAGGCGGTGAGGCTCGTCCGCTCGCTGCGCTCGGAACGCTTCCAGAAGTATCACGCAAGCTTCAACACGCCACACCGTGCAGGGCTGGCAATGGTCATCGGCGCAAGCCTCATGTATGTGGTCCTCGTCGGTCTGCAGCTGAACAGGCCGCTCATGTACGACGATGCCAACTTCGCGCTCGCCGCGCGGGCCGTGGCCGAAACGGGCCTGCCCTACGGCAACCAGGGCTGGATGAGCGAACGCGGCGATTTCTCGCAGCGCGAGCAGTGGGCGCTGTGGCACCCGCCGCTGTATGTCTACCTGGAAGGGGTGCTGGCGCACGTCGGCGGCTGGACACCGCCGGTGCTGCGGATCCCCGGTTTGCTCGGCGGGCTCATCTCCGCGGTCCTCACCTACCGGCTGGCGGCCGACCTGACGCGTGGTCCGCCGGCCATGCGGCAGGTGGCGGCCAGCGCGGCGGCCAGCCTGGTCCTTCTCTGCCCCCTGGCCGTCCAGAGCGCACTCGTGCTGGACATCGACTTCCCACTGCTGCTGCCGCTCACACTGCTGTTCCTGTGCCTGTACCTCCGTCTCGAAAGCACGCGCGCGCGGTGGCTGTGGCTCGCGCCGCTGTTCGCGCTGATGCTGTGGGCCAAGATGACCAATCCCCTGCCACTCATCGTGGTGGTGGCGATCTGGCAGATGCTGCGCGGCCACCTGCTGAGGGCGGTACGCCACCTGGTCGGCATCGGCGTGCGTGGCGTGGCGCTGTTTGGCGTCTCATGGCTGCTGATTGGCCGCTGGCTGGGCTTCCCGCTGGACATGCCCTTCGGCGTGAACCTGGTCCAGTGGCAGGACTCGGCCGAGGTGGCGCGCTACGCCTACACCAGTCCAGGCGCCTTCATCGAGGGCCTCCAGCCGACGGTCCTGTGGCTCGGCCCGGGCCTGACCGCGCTCGGTCTGGCTGGCGTGGCCGTGCGCACCGCCTACCTGGCGCGTCGCTGGCGCTTCGCCGCGGCTGACCTGCTGATTGGCCTGCTGGCCGTGTTCGTGCTCGGTTACGTCAATAAGTACGCGGGCTGGTTTCCCAAGTACCAGGTCAGCCTGGCGCCCCTCCTGGCGTGTCTGGCAGCGCCGCTGGTCGCCCATGCCTGGTGCACGCGGCCACGACTCAGCCTCGCCAGCGGCCTGCTCGCGCTCGGCTTTGGGGCCGTTTTTTCGCTGGGCATGGTGCGTGACGACTGGGCGCTGCGGCGCACCTGGGCCATCGAGCCCACCGCCGGCGCCGTGCTGCTCGGGGGACTGGTGTGCGCCGTGCTGCTCGCCGCGCTGGTGTGCGGCGTGCTCGCCGGCGTGCGCCCTGGCGCGCCGGCCCTGGCGGCCACCGCCGTCCTGGCCGGCCTCTCGCTCGGCTGGTCGCTCGGCCTGAACCTGTACCAGGCCAGCGCGTCCTATCAGACCGATTACTGGTACGGCACCACGGGCACCGTCGAGGCGGCGCAGTGGGTGGACGCCCACCTGGCTCCGAACGACACCTACGCGGCGGCCAAAGAAGTCGCCATTCGCAGCCGGGATCAGCGCTACGTCGACCAGGACAACCTGGTCTATTTCCTCAACGCCGGACGGGGCTTCGACGGCACCTGGGCGGGCGAGCCCTTGCGGGCGCTGGTCACCTGGCAGCGCGAGCCATACACCGCCGCCGTGCTCGATCGTGCCTTCGTCTCGAAGGGCTTCCGCCAGGTCGAACGCTTCGGCGACTACGTCATCTACGTGCCAGGCCCCGGGTCGTAGCCGCCCAGGAAGGGCACGAGCAGCTGCAGCCAGCTGTCGAGCACGGCCCGCCGATCTTCGGCGTTCTGGTACCAGCGGCCCGCCTCGCGGTCGGTCCCGCCCGAGCGCACCATGCGCACCTTCAGGCCGCGCGGCCCGAAGACCGCCATCACCTGTTGCTCGACCAGCCGCGAGCCGATTCCCCCGCCACCAGGCACCAGCACGGCATGAGCGCCGACCTGCTCGAGCGCCGGAAGCGCGGCTTCGGCCTGCTTGCCCGCCTGGGTCGATGGCGCGCGCACGACCCGCAGGTGCTCGGCGGGCGTGGCCGGCTGCTCGGCCAGGCCCCAGCGCACGAAGTCGGTCCAGTAGGCAACCAGCGCGTGGGTCTTGACCGGCGCTTCGACCACAACCACGTCGCGGATGATGCCCTGCTGGCGCCAGGCCTCCGCGCTGTCGAGCGTGTCCCTGCCGGTGCCCTCGAGCACCAGCGCGACGTCAGCCGCCTCGAGGGTGTCGTGGACCGCCAGCGCCGTGCCAAACAACGGCAGCCACAGCGGCACCGCCAGCGCGCCTGAACCGAGGATCAAGACCAGCGCAACCAGTCGTACATGCCGCCGCATCAGAACGTGGCGTCGGGCCGAAGGTCGATTCGCGAGCCCATCAGCTCGAGCACGGGAGGGCTCGTGCTGGGGTATGTACCCAATCCAAGAATGGGGACATACCCCCAGTCAAACTGGGGACGACCGCCATAATCCAGATGTCCACGTATTCCGTAGTCTGAAATCAAGGAAGCATTGCCGCCTCATGACTACCCTTGTGCCCAGCGTCGCGCCGGAGCAGACGCCATCGCGTGCCCCGACGGTTCGCCAGTACATCCGCTACCTGTTCTACAAGGCTCGACCCAGTTGGCGGCAGTTGTCACCCGAAGAGCGTGACGCGGCGCGAAACGACCTGCTGACGGTCCTGGAGCCCTTCGCCGAGCGACTGGCCGTGCTGCGGGCATACAGCACACTCGGTACGCGCGCCGACGCCGACTTCCTGCTGTGGATCGTGACCGAGCGACTGGAGGATTTCCAGGAGCTTCAGGCGGCGGTGCTTCGCTCGAAGATGGGCGCCCACCTCGACACGCCGTACTCGTATTTAGCCATGACCAGGCGCTCGCAGTACGTCGATCGTCACGTGCACAGCGACGGCAGTGAGGGTGAGGGTCGCCGCACGCGGGTCCGCCCCACGGGCCGCAAATATCTGTTCGTCTACCCCATGGTCAAGAAGCGGCCCTGGTACCGACTGTCGCTCGAGGAGCGGCAGCAGGCAATGGACGAGCACATCCGCGTCGGCCACGAATTTCCGCGGGTCAAGATCAACACCAGCTACTCGTTCGGCCTGGACGATCAGGAGTTCGTGGTCGCCTTCGAGACCGATTACCCGGCCGACTTCCTCGACCTGGTCGAACGGCTGCGAGGCGGCGAAGCCAGCGCTTACACCGAACGCGAGACACCCATCTTCACGTGTGTCGCTGGCAGCATCGCCGAAGTCGTGGAGCTGCTCGGATGACCGTCGCCAGCGGAGCGATGACCGGGGCCGCGCGCATGCTCGCCACGTGCCGTCGTCAGCCCACCGACGCGACGCCGGTCTGGTTCATGCGCCAGGCCGGACGCAGTCTGGCGCGCTACCGGGTGCTGCGTGAGCAGTATCCGATCCTGACCCTGGCCAAGACCCCTGAGCTGTGCACCCAGGTAACCCTGATGCCGGTCGACGAGCTGGGCGTGGACGGGGCCGTGCTGTTCGCCGACATCATGCTGCCGGTCGAAGCCATGGGCGTGTCGCTCGAGATCCAGCCGGACATCGGGCCAATCATCCACCAGCCCATCCGCGACATGGCGGGTGTCCAGCGGCTGCGCCCCATGGAGCCGGATGAAGGTGTGCCATTCGTGCTGGAGACCATTCGCCGCCTCCGCTCGGAATTATCGGATGGGCGAGCGGCGGTGATCGGGTTCTCTGGCGCGCCGTTCACGCTGGCTTGTTACCTGATCGAGGGCCGCCCTTCGCGCGACTACACGCGGGCCAAGTCGCTCATGCTGCGCCAGCCGGCCGTGTGGTCAGCCCTGATGGACCGCCTGACGGAGGGCATGATCCGCTACCTGCAAGCGCAGATCGCAGCTGGCGCGGAGGTCGTGCAGGTGTTTGATAGCTGGATTGGCGCCCTCACGCCGACAGACTATGAACGAGCGGTGCTGCCCTGGATGCGGCGCATTTTCGACGGCCTGCGTCCGCTCGGCACGCCGACCATCTATTTCGGGACAGGCAACGCGGCCCTGCTCGAGGCGATGGCTTCGGCCGGCAGCGACCTGATGAGCGTCGACTGGCGGGTGCACCTGGACGATGCCTGGCGGCGCATCGGCTTCGATCGCGGCATCCAGGGCAACCTCGATCCGGTCTACCCGGTAGCCGGCTGGGAGGTGGCCCTGAAGGGCGCGCGCGACGTGCTGGCGCGCGCCGGTGGGCGGCCGGGCCACGTGTTCAACCTGGGTCATGGCGTCATGCCGGAGACCGACCCCGATGTCCTCAAACGGCTCGTCGAGACCGTTCACAGTGAGACGGCCAGATGACGCGCACAGGTGTCGTACTCATGACCTACGGCTCGCCGCGCGACCTGGACGACGTTGGCGCGTACATGACCCGCGTGCGTGGTGGTCGCGAACCGGACCCTGAGCTGCTAACCGAATTCCGCCGGCGGTACGAGGTCATCGGCATGTCGCCGCTCATCGACATCACCCGGGCGCAGGCCGACGGGCTCGAGTCGGTCCTGGGCAGCGACTACGTGGCCGGCGCTGGCATGCGCTTTTCCGAGCCATCGATTGCCACAGTCGTGCGCGAGCTGCGTGCACGAGGAGCCGAACGCTTTCTGGGCCTGATCCTCTCGCCCCAGTACTCGCCCATTCTCATGAGCGGCTACGTCAAGGCGCTGCAGGATGCCGCGGACGGCGCGCCGACGCGCTGTGTCGAGGCGTGGCATCTCAACCCCGCCTTCATCGACGTCCTCGCGAGCCGAATTCGTGCCTCCCTGGCGCGCTTTCCTGACGATGTGCGCGACCGCGTGCCCGTGTTGTTGACGGCGCACAGCCTGCCGAAGCGAGTGGTCGACCGCGAGCCCGATTACGTCGACCAGCTTCGCGACACCGCCAATGCGATCGCCGCGGCGGCCGACCTGGCGCCCGACCGCTGGTGGTTCGTCTACCAGAGCGCCGGCCACACGCCCGAAGAGTGGCTGAAGCCAGACATGCTCGACGTGCTGCCAGAGCTTGCCCGCGCCGGCCACCGCGACGTGATCGTCGCCCCCGTGCAGTTTCTGGCCGATCACCTCGAGACGCTGTACGACGTGGACATCGGTGGGCGTGAACAGGCCCTCGACGCGGGCTTTGAAACCTTCGTACGGGTGGACGCACCCAACGCCGCGCCCGATTTCGTGGCCGCGCTCGGGGACGTGGTGCGCGGCGAGATGGCGGCCTGGCAAGCCGCCGAACGAGGTGGCGCTTGGGTACGCGCGTAGTTCGTCTCGGTACGCGCGGCAGCGCGCTGGCGCGGGCGCAGACAGGGCAGATGGCCAGGGCGCTCCTCGACGCCCATCCGGACCTCGAGCTCGAGGTGGTGGCCATCTCGACCAGCGGCGACCGAAGCCAGAGCACCAATCAGCCCGGGCCTGACTGGGGCAGCGGCGTCTTCGTGAAGGAGCTCGAGAGCGCGCTGTTGCGCGAGGACATCGACCTGGCCGTACACAGCTTGAAGGACGTGCCGCCGATCATCTCGTCGGAGCTGACGCTGGCCGCCATTCCCGTGCGCGAGGATCCGCTGGATGTGCTGGTCACCACCGACGGGCGCGGGCTGGAAG
>CBJLVJ010000208.1:0-5764 GCA_966426465.1 uncultured bacterium
TGTGCTCGATCACACCTGGGAAATAGAGGACCGTCTCGAGTAGCCCCTAGAAGTTCGGCCGACAAGCCGCTTTCGGCCCAAGACGCAGTTGGCCTGGATAAAGCTTCTTGTCCAAGTTTGCCTAGGACGGCGGCCAAGGAGATTTCGAGGCATTCTCCACCTTTTCGGCCGCCTTCCTAGGGCGGCTACACTAACCGTGACGTGTAGCGGATGCAGAGGGAGCGCGCTGCCGCCAGCCGCGGCAGCGAAGCAGGAGGTCACTGATGGGCGGACAGCGTGATCCTGAGCCAGGTGGACAGGGGTTTCTGGAGCGGTCGGTTTCGCGTCGGCATCTGCTGAAGACGCTCGCCGCCATGACGGCCGCCGGCGCAGTCCTGCCGCTGGCGGCGGCCTGCGCGCCAGCGCCACCGGCCGCGACCACCGAGCCGACCCAGCCCGCCGCGGCGAGCAAGCCGGCTGGCACGCCGGCGCCTAACGCGCAGTCGACCGGCGACTTGAAGAAGGGCGGCTCGCTCAAGGTGGCTATTCTGGGCGAGCCACCGGCCCTCGACATCATGTTCACCACGGCCACCGTCACCCGCAACCTGGGCTGGCACATGTTCGAGACGCTGTACGCGCCGAACTCCAGGATGGAGCCTCAGCCACTGCTGGCCGACAAGGGCGACGTGTCGGCCGATGCCAGGACATGGACGTTCGACCTCCGCAAGGGGGTCCAGTTCCACAACGGCAAGGAGATGAAGTCGGCCGACGTGATCGCCTCTCTGAAGAGGTGGGCGGCCATGTCTGCCCGCGGCCAGGTCATCGCCAAACGGCTGGAGGCAATCACCGCGAAAGACGATTACACGATCGCCATGACGTTCAACGAGCCAACCGGCGCCACGCTGCTCAGCTTCCTCGCGGAAGGCAGCTCGTTCATCATGCCGGCCGAGGTCGCGGAAAAATTCCCCAAAGACAAACTGACCGATTACGTCGGCACCGGTCCGTTCGAGTTTGTGGACCACCAGCCGGACCGCTTCGTCAGGATGAAGCGGTTCGAGAAGTATCAGGCGCTGGACAAACCGGCCGATTTTGCCTCCGGCAAGCGCGTCGCGTACGTCGACGAAATCTCGTTCATCCCGGTGCCGGAGGGCACCGTCCGCGCCGACGGAGTTGGTACCGGTGAGTACCATTTCGCCGACGATCTCAACCCGGACCAGGTGGACAGCGTCAAAGGCCAGCCCAACGTCACTCCGGTCATCGTGATGCCGTACTACTGGCTGGTCTACCACTTCAATAAAAAGGAAGGCGTCTTTGCCGGTCCAAACGGGCTCAAGCTGCGTCAGGCGGTGCTCGCCTCGCTCAGCATGGAGCCGCTGGCCAAGGCGGGTGTTGGTCCGCAAGAGTTCTGGCGACTCGGGCCGGATATCTCGGCCAGGGAAGTGGCCTGGTACAACGCCGAGGCCGGCGCCGACGTGTACAACAAGCCGGACCCGGACAAGGCCAGGGCGCTGCTGCAGGAGGCCGGGTACGACGGCACGCCTGTTCGCTGGATGTCGACCAGGGAGTACTTCTACAACTACAACTCCTCGCTACCCGCCAAACAGCAGCTCGAAGCCAACGGTTTCAAAATCGACCTCCAGGTCATGGACTGGGCGACGCTGGTCAAGCGGCGCTCGGACCCCAGGGAATACGACGTCTTCGTAACGGGACACGAATCGTTCAATCACCCGATTCTGCAGCCATACCTCTCCTCGAGCTGGCCTGGCTTCTGGGAGAATGCGGAGCGCGACCAGCTCGTTTCGGCGATGTTCGCCGAGCCGGACCCGGCCAAAGTGGTGGATCTGGTGAAGAAGCTGCAGGAGCTTCAGTGGCGGGAGGTGCCGTGTATCAAGGTCTGCGAATACGGCAAGCTGCAGTCCGCCAGCAAAAAGCTCCAGGGCTATCAGCCGAAGACCGACGCTTTCTTCTGGAACACCGCCCTGGCTTGAAGCGACTTCGGCGGAGCGCCCACCTGCTCTCTCGGAGCGCGGCCCTGGCGCCAACCTGAGATGGCGCGCTACCTGGTCGAGCGCGTGCTGGCGGCCATCCCCGTCATGCTGTTGGTCGCGACGGCGGTTTTCTTGCTGCTGTTCCTGACCCCGGGTGACCCGGCGGCGCTGATCCTCGGACCAGACGCCAGGGCGGAGCAAGTCGCCGAGCTGCGGGCGCGGCTGGGGCTCGACCAGCCGGTCTACGTGCAGCTCGGCAACTGGTACGTGCGTCTGTTGCGAGGAGACCTGGGACAGTCCATCTTCGAGAACCGGCCGGTCACTGAAGCCATCATGAGTCGGGCGGAGCCGACCTTGCTGCTGACCACGCTGGCCACGGTCGTGGCGGTGACGCTCGGCCTGATCATGGGCCTGGTCGCGGCCCTGCGGCGCGGCCACTGGCAGGACACTGGCGCGATGCTGCTGGCAATCGGCGGCGTATCGATGCCGACCTTCTGGCTGGGCCTCAATCTGATCTTCGTGTTCGGCGTGCTGCTCGGCTGGTTGCCGGTGGCCGGCTACGAGCCGCTGAGCAGCGGTGTGTGGGAGAGTCTGCGCTACCTGATCCTGCCCTCGGTCACACTCGGGTTGTTTCAGGCGGCGCTCCTGGCTCGGCTGACCCGATCGATGATGCTCGAGACGCTGGGCGACGACTACGTGCGAACGGCGCGGGCCAAGGGCCTGGCCGAGCACGCGGTGGTCATGCGACACGCCTTCCGCAACGCGGCGATTCCGCTGCTGACCGTGATCGGGCTGATCTTCGCCGCGCTGATGGGCGGAGCCGTCATCACCGAGCAGGTGTTCAACATCCCGGGCGTCGGGCGGATGCTCATCCAGGCGGTGGCGCGACGCGACTACCCGGTGGTCCAGGGCGTGGTGATGATCGTTGCCGGGCTGTACGTGTTGATCAACTTGCTGGTGGACCTGTTGTACGGCTATCTCGACCCGCGCCTGCGGGTCAGTGGCCGCTAGGGTCCAGGCACATGGCCCGCGCGATTGCGCTGCACGGCTCCGTTGCCACGCCGCGTCCGCTACAACGCCGGCGGACCCCCCGCTTCTTGGGTCATCGCGGCGCGGTCCTCGGGGCGGTCATCATGGCTGGCCTGGTGCTCGTTGCTGTGGCAGCGCCGCTCCTGGCGCGGCACGATCCACTGTTTCTCGATGCCAACGTGCGACTGCAGCCGCCGAGCCTAGCGTATCCATTCGGGACCGACAACCAGGGGCGCGATACCTACAGCCGGGTGGTGTTCGGCGCGCGGCTGTCATTCCTGGTCGGCATGGGCGTCGCGCTCCTGACGCTGCTGATCGGGACGAGTGTTGGCCTGCTGGCCGGCTTCTACCGCCGCTTCGACAGCATCGTCATGCGCGTGATGGATGGATTGATGGCCTTCCCTGGGGTCATTCTGGCGATCGCGATCATGGCCGCGATCGGCCCACGCGTCGAGAACGTCATCTTTTCGCTCACCGTGGTGTACACGCCGCGCCTGGCGCGGGTCATGCGCAGCGTCGTGCTCCAACTGCGCGAGCTGCAGTACATCGAGGCAGCCCGAGCAATCGGTGTCGCGGCGCCGCGGCTGCTGGTGCGCCATGTCCTGCCGAACTGCCTGGCGATGCTGATCGTTCAGTCGACGTTCATCTTCGCTGACGCGGTCCTCGGCGAAGCGAGCCTCAGCTTTCTTGGCGCCGGCACACCGCCGGAGGTCCCGAGATGGGGCAATATGCTCGGCGACGCACGCCAGTACCTGGCCCGCGCGCCCTGGACCATGCTGGCGCCAGGCGCCGCGCTCATGCTCGCCGTGCTCGGCCTCAACCTGCTGGGCGACGGCGTCAGGGATCTGCTCGATCCGCGCCTGCGGAAGGTGTAATCCAGCGCTGCACCTGGCAGCGTCAATTGAATGCGCGCTGTCGCTGGATGGCGGCGACGTAGGCGATCGTCATGACCAGGACCAGGCCGGCCGCGACGCCGAGCACCACCGCTGCGCCGCCGCCGAGTAGCACGGCGCCGGCCGCCGCTCCGAACAGCATCGCCACCACCACCGCCAGGCGCACGCCGCCGTCGCGGAACGGTCCGCCGGCCAGCAGCGCGTCGGCGGCCAATCCGGCCAATGTCGAGGTGACCACAGTCGTACTGACGTCGGTAATGCCCAGCCGACGCACCGTCACGATGCGCATGCCCATGGCCACCGCCAGCAGGCCGACGACCAGCAGGTCAGTGACGAGGCGGCGCGGCAGGACACAAAACGCCGCTGCCACAGCGAGCAAACTGGTCTCGCACGTCAGCAGCGTCAGGAGCCAGCGTGGCCGGGTGCGTTGGAGGGCACCGGCCAGGCGCGCGCTGAGCGCCGCGCCGACAATGAATGAGCACAGCGAAACGACCGACGCGGTCGCCGAGATGTCGCCCGCGCCACCCAGCGCAAAGCCGAGGACGATGATGTTGCCGGTCATGTTTGCCGCGAACACGTGCCCGAAGGCCAGGTAGGTGGCCGCGTCCACCAGCCCGGTAACGAAGCTCAGCACGATAAGCGACAGCTCCACTGGTCGCTGACCACGCCCGATCGCCGAAATCCATCCACCCCAGCCGCCGCCGGCGCTCATCGCCCAGTCATACGCCGTTGATAGCACACGCTCAGGCCGTGGCTGTGGCCCCGTCGGGCGTGCACCGGTCGTGCCGACCACGAGCGAGCTCCCGCTTGGCCTCGGGCACCTGTCCCGGTTGGTCGCCGAGCCGTTCACTGTCGCGCTGTCAAGATCCGCGCGGTGGCGCGTTCCTCTCAAACGGAAGTCAGTTCGCGTTCAGGCGCCGCCCCGGAGGAGCGGCGCCTGAACAAAACGAGTCAGCGGAGCCCGGTCAGGGCGTCGTGCAGTGGAACAGAGACTGCTGATTGAGCTCGTTGATGGGCGCGAGGGTTGAGACGATGGTGCCCAGTACGCCCGTCTGAGCCACCGTTGCGGTGCCCTGGCCGGCGGCAGGTTGACAGGCCGACGCTCCCGGAGCGTCAGCAGCAAACGTGGCCTGCGCTGAAAGAGCGGCAATCACCAATCCAGTACTTGCAGCAGCGGCGAACTTCCGGATCAACGGATGAATCCTCCTGGTGCCATGTGTGGCACGCGACCACCCTAACCAGACGACCCGGCTCGCTTCAAGAGTTTCCGGTCCGTTGCTGCTCCTCCAGCAGTGTTCGCCACACTCCGCCGGCAGTGTGCTGCTCGCAGAGGTCTGGCCCAGGTCGAGGCAGTGGGCGCGGTTGATCACTAACCTTTGCGCCGCCATGCCCACTTCCTGAACGGCACGCACGACTATGCGCGGTAGCGCCGGAGGCCGCGGAATGGGCGGTCCGCGCTCCGACCCGAGGGAATACGACGTCTTCGTAACGGGACACGCACGTCGAGGCGAGCCCGGGTGTAGAGTGCCGCATGGCCGAGATCGAGCTGGTGCTGGGCCTGCTGGTGCTGGTCGCCGCCCTGGCCGTACTGGCGCGCCGTCTGGCGGTTGTGCCCTACCCGATCGTGCTGGTCCTCGGGGGCCTGCTCATCGGGCTGGTGCCCGGGCTGCCGGACGTAGAGCTGGCGCCGGAGTTGGTCTTCCTGCTGTTCTTGCCACCGCTGCTGTATGTGGCCGCTTTCTACAGCTCAATTCGCGACTTCCGTGCCCATGCTCGGCCGATCCTCTCGCTGGCGGTTGGTCTTGTCCTGGCTACCACCGTCGTCGTCGCCGTCGTCGCCCACGCGGCCATCCCCAGCATCGACTGGGCTATCGC
>CBJLVJ010000209.1:0-5754 GCA_966426465.1 uncultured bacterium
TGCACACGCTGGTCAACCACCATATCCGTGAAACAAGCCTGCTGGGCGAGCTGGCAGGCGATGTCAACCTGCTCCAGTCCGACTTGCTGTTGCACACCCTCGGCAGGTCGCCCGAAGAAGAGGGCCCGTACGAGCAGCAGGTCGTCCAGGTCGAGCAACGGGTTGACGCTTGGCTGGACGAGCTGCTCGGGATCCAGTTTCAGTTTGGCGACGAGACCGACATCGAGCGGCTCCAGGCGTTCCGCGGCGCCTGGGACCAGTTCGTCACGGTCACGCACGACCAGTACCTGCCACTCAGTCGGCAGGGTCGAGACGGCGAAGTCTTTGAGCTTGCGCAACCGAGCGGCTCGCTTGGTCAGGCCTTCGACGAGGTGCGGACCCAGTTGACGCTCCTGCAGGCCCTGCTGCCGAGTGAGTCGACCGAACGGGTGCAAGAGGCCGAGGAGGACTTTGCGTGGCACCGCAATGGCCTGATCGTGACACTGATTCTGGCCGGCCTGGGCGGCATCGCTCTGGGTCTCGGTCAGGTGACGCGGCTGGCGCGGGCCATCGAAGCCCTGTCTCAGGGAGCCTCGCGGGTAGCTCAGGGTAATTTCGGTCAGCGCGTCCGCGTCGAGACAGGCGACGAGCTCGAGCGCCTGGCCGGGTCGTTCAACGTCATGACCAACGAGCTTCAGCGCATGAGCGACGAGCAGCTTGCCGTCGAGCGCATGAAGAATGATTTCATCTCGATGGTCAGTCACGAGCTGCGTACGCCGATGAATGGCGTGATCGGGATGACCAGTCTGCTATTGCGTGGCAGCCTGGGGCAACAGGAGCGGGAGTACGCCGAAGCGGCGCAGCGCTCAGGTGAGGCTTTGCTGGCCATCATCAACGACATCCTCGATGTCTCCAAGATCGAGGCCGGT
Source organism: uncultured bacterium (assembly GCA_966426465.1). Lineage (GTDB taxonomy): Bacteria > Chloroflexota > UBA6077 > UBA6077 > CF-72 > CF-72. The sequence goes on from CBJLVJ010000209.1 coordinate 909, forward strand.
CGTCTCGAGCTGGAGTCAGGGCCCGTAGACATCGCCGCCACCGTTGAGGATGTGGTGGTGCTGCTGGCGCCGCAGGCTCAGGCAAAAGGCCTGAAGATCGCCTGCCTGGTCGATGCCGACGTGCCGCGGGCCGTGGTGGGCGACGGCAATCGACTGCGCCAGATCCTGCTCAACCTGGTGGGTAACGCGGTCAAGTTCACCGATACCGGCGAGGTGATCGTGCGGGCGCGGACAGTGGGGCCGGAATCTGAGGGCATCCTGGTCCGCTTCGAGGTGGCTGACACCGGTATCGGCATCGGCCACGACGTACGCGACGGTCTGTTCCGCACGTTTTCGCAGGTTGACGCCTCGATGCGGCGGCGCGCGGGCGGCACCGGCCTGGGGCTGGCGATCTCGAAGCGGCTCGCCGAGTTGATGGGCGGCACGGTCGGCTTTGAAAGCGAGACAGGCCGTGGCAGCACGTTCTGGGCGACGGTCCGCTTCAAGCGTGCGGAGCAGTGGGCGGCATCGCCGCCGCCGCCAGCCGTCCTGCGTGGGTGTCGCGTGCTGGTGGTGGACCACAACGTCGCCATGGGCTCGATCCTCGTCGAGCGGCTGGCGACGCTTGGCATGATCGCGGAGCTCGCGGCGGATGGCCCGGCGGCCATCTCACGGCTGAGGGCCGCGAGCCGTGAGTCGGCTCCATTCGCTGTTGCGCTCGTCGATCGAGCTCTGCCAGACGTAGACGGCGTGGCGCTGGCGAACCAGGTCGCGACCCACGCGCGGCTAGCCGACACCCGCGTGGTCCTGCTGAACCGTCTCGGTGAGAACCTGCAGGGCCAGGTCGGGGCGGGCTCGAGCGTGAGCGCCGCGCTCGAAAAGCCGGTTCGCCAGCAACGTCTTGTCGAGACGCTCACGCGCGTGCTGGGCGGCCTGGTCAGCGAATCGGTCGGACAAGAAGCAGAGGTGAGGCAGGACGTCGCGCTGCTGCCGTCTGGCGCCGGTGATGTCCCGCGCGTGCTGCTGGTCGAGGATGTGGCGATCAACCGCCAGGTCGCGTCTGCCATGTTGCGCAATCTGGGGATGGAGGTGGATGCGGCTGTCAACGGGCGCGAAGCGCTGGACATCCTCGACATGCACCTGGACGACGCGCCTTACGCGGCAATTCTGATGGACTGCCAGATGCCTCAGCTGGACGGGTTCGAGACCACCGCCGCGATTCGCGCGCGTGAGGCGGGCCAGCGGAGGATGCCAATCATCGCCATGACCGCCGGAGCCATGCGCGGCGACCGCGATCGATGTCTGGCGGCCGGGATGGACGACTACCTGGCCAAGCCGCTTCGGTTCGAGGCGCTGGAACAGGCGTTGCAGCGCTGGCTTGGGCCTTTCGCGGTCCCGAGCGGAGGCCCGCGTCAGCCCGCGGTGCCCGTCCAGGCTTCGCCAGCCACTATTGACTGGGCAGTACTCGCTGATCTGGGTCGGCAGTTGGATTGGGCCGGTGGCAGTGATGGCAGTGCGCTGGCCGGCATGATCGCGGAGTTCCGTGTCGAAGCCGCGTCGCGCATCGACGCACTGTGCCAGGCGGCCAAGGCCAACGACACGCCTGGCGTGCGGAAGGCGGCGCACGCATTGCGCGGCCCGGCAGGTAGCCTCGGTGCTCTCGAAGTAGAATCGCTCGCGGCCCAGCTCGAGCGGTTGACGTGTGAGTCGAGCCTCGAAGGCGCCGAAGCGCTGATCGATGCAGTGCGTTCGGCTGTCGAGCGTGCGAGCGTGGCCCTGGAACAGTGGCCGGCGAGGCCCGCCCCGGAGGCGCGATGCACGTCCTGATCGCAGAAGACAGCGCGGTCGAGCGGATCATGCTGGAGCGCTTCGTGCGCGAGCTCGGGCACGAGCCGGTGCTGGCGCCGGACGGAGAGCAAGCCTGGGAGCTGTTCCAGACGCACGGGGCTGACGTGCTGATCAGCGACTGGATGATGCCCGGACTGGACGGGGCAGAGCTCTGCCGACGAGTTCGCGCTCATCCCAGCGCGCCATACACGTACATCATCCTGCTGACCGTGCTTGACGACGACGAGCACACGCGCTTCGGCATGCAGGCGGGCGCGGACGACTACCTGCGCAAGCCGCTGCGCATCGAAGACCTGGAAATGCGCCTGATCGCGGCAGAACGCGTCAGCTACCTGCACCGCCAGTTGTGGGACCGCGAAACGCTTCGTGAGCACACCCACGATGCTCTGCTGCGGCTGGCACAACAGGTCGCCGCGATGACCGACCCACAAACGTTGCAGGCGACGCTGCTTGCCGAGGCGACCGTCCTGTTGCACGGGTCCGGCGGTGTCATCAGCATGTGCGAGGACGAGTGGGACAGGATAACGCCGTCGCGAAGCACCATCCCTGAGGCGTGTGGTCCGGCCGCGGTCGAAGCGGCCCAGCGAGTGAGTGCGCACGCGGTCCAACGTCGTGGTCCGGCCATCCTCAACGGATCATCGGTAACGGTTGCCGGCGCAAACGAGAGCCCGGCTGCTGTCGCGGTGCCCCTGGTTCATGACGACCGGCTGGTGGGTGCGCTCGCCGTGATCAGCTTCACGCCGGGCAAGCGGTTCACGCCCGGTGATGCCCAACTGTTGTTGCGGCTGGCTGGCATCGGCGCCGCTGGTCTGGCGGCGCTGGAGCGAGCGCAGCGTACGCCGGAGGTGGATGCAGCCGCACCCGGCGAAGCCTCTCGCCTGCCGGCCGTGCCAACCAGTCTGATCGGTCGAGACGCACAGGTCGAGCAGCTCAGCGCCGATCTGCTCGGCTCGAGCGGAGTGGTCTTCACGCTGACCGGACCAGCTGGAGTTGGAAAGACCCGCCTGGCTCTGGCTGCCGCGGCGCATGTCGCGCCTCAGCTGCCAGACGGCGCAACGTTCGTCGATCTCGCACGCGTGGAGCGCCCGGCGCAGGTCGTCCCGGCCATCGCTCAGGCGCTTGGCGCGCAGGAGGACCGCGGACTGGACGACCTCCAGCACATGCTCGCCGGGCGCCAGTTACTGCTGGTTCTGGACAACTTCGAACACGTGCTCGCGGCCGCGGCGCAGGTCGGCACGCTGCTCACGAGCTGCCCCTCGCTCAAGATCGTCGTCACCAGCCGCGCGGCGCTGCGCCTGCGAGCCGAGCGGGTCGTGCCAGTCGCGCCACTGGCCGTGCCGGAGCTGAGCCGACCGCTCGAGGTGGCGGAGCTCGCCAGCTCGCCAGCCGTGGCGCTGTTCGTCGACCGCGCGCGAGCGGCGCTGCCCAGCTTCAGCCTGACGGTCGCCAACGCCAGGCCAGTGGCCGAGATTTGCGCGCGACTGGAAGGGCTGCCACTGGCGATCGAGCTGGCCGCGGCGCGCACGAACGTGCTGACGCCGGACCTGTTGCACGCCCACCTGGAGCGCCCATTGGAGCTGCTCACCGCCGGCGAACGGGACCGTCCTCAGCGACACCAGACGCTGCGCGACGCGATCGCATGGAGCTATGCCCTGCTCGATACGGACGAGCAGCGGCTGTTCCGCCATCTTGCGGTCTTCGCCGGTGGATTCACACTGGAGGCAGTGGCAGCTGTCAGCCTTCCGCGAGAGTCCACACGATCGGGCTCCGGCTCCTTCGGAGAGGAGGGCGTGCTCGAGCCGGTCAGTAGTCTGCTCGAGCACAGCCTGCTATACCGCACCACGACAACCGGCGGGGCACCACGCTTTCGCATGTTGGAGACCATCCGCGACTATGCCCGCGAGCAGCTCGAAGCGTGCGGCGAGCTGGAAGCGGCACAGCAGCGGCACGCAGCGTTTTTCGTGACGTTTGCCGAGCGCTGCGCCGGGCTACTGCGGCAGGCCGATCAGGCAACCGTCCTCGACCAGCTCGAGGCGGAGTCCGGCAACCTGTTAGCTGGACTTCGCTTCGCGGTTGGCAGCAGCTTACGCGAGCTGGCGCTGCGGTTTGTTGCCGCTATCTCGGCTTTCTGGCAGCTGCGCGGCCAACCGGTGGACGGCCAGCTGTGGGTGGAGCGTGCGCTCGCCCTGGCGGACGAAGCACACACACGCACTGTTGCCAATGCGTTCACCGCCGCCGGCCGCCTGGCGCTCCTCCGCCGCGATTGGGGTGCTGCAGCCAGGTTGGCCGAAGCGGGAGTGGAGGCATGGCGCGTGCTGGAGGACCAGCAGGGCATGGCCGAGGTGCTGGCCGACCTGGCCGTGATTCGCCTGAGCCAGACGGGTCGCGGCCGTGAGGCGCGCACGCTCGCGCGTGATGCGGCGGGATTGGCGCGTGCGGCCGGCGATGTGTGGACACGCGGCCACACGGCATATGCGCTCGGTGTTGTTGCCCTGGCGCTAGGCAACTACAGCGCGGCGGCCGAGCACTTCCGCGGCAGTGTCCATTCGTGGCTGGAGACCGGCGACCGGTGGCGCCTTGCGGCTACCTTCGAAGGCCTCGCCGTGGTGGCCGCGGCCGAGCGGCGCTCAGAAGCGGCGCTGCGCCTGAGCGGGGCCGCGGCGCGGCTGCGAGAGGAGCTGCGGGCGCCGCTGAGTCCGGCGCAGCAGGAGTGGTTCGACAAGCGCCTGACAACCGCGCGGGGCGATCTGGGCAGCGAGCAGGTAGCCGCGAGGTGGGCAGAAGGTCATGCGCTGGCGTTCGACGATGTGGTGCGCGAGGCCCTGGGTACGCCAACAACCGGGCCGGTCGATGAAGCCATCCCGTCCGAGGAGCTGAGCTGGTTGACACGCCGCGAGCGCGAAGTGACGGCGCTGGTGGCGCTCGGCCTGCACAATTACGAGATCGGCGACCGCCTGGGGATTTCCCGCCACACGGCCGAGATCCACGTCAGCAAAATTCTCAGCAAGCTGGGTATGGG
>CBJLVJ010000210.1:0-5729 GCA_966426465.1 uncultured bacterium
GCGCGGTGAATCTGGCCAAGCAGGACGAGTAGCGCCAGCAGCGCGACAGCGGCAAGGCATCCCTCGACCACGAAGGGCTCGGCGTCAACTCCGATGACGGCCACCAGCGGCCGCCGCAGGATCGCCTGGAGCAGGACCACATACGCAGCCGCGAGCAGCAGTCGGGAGACCTCCACCGTTGCCTGGTGCTCGAGCGTGCCGCGCGTCGTACGCGTGGACACCCGTGCGAGCCACTGCCGCAGCCCTCCGGCGAACACCGGGGCGAGGGCGATCAGCCACACACCGCTCGCGGTCGCCAGCACCAGCCACAGCCAGGCGCCGCTTGCGTCCAGGTCCGGACGCGCAAAAATAAAGGGCAAGCCGACCAGGCCGATCGTGCTCGCGACCACCGCCTGGATGACTCCCTCGACGATCGATCGGGCGACTGTGACTCTGGGCATGGGGTTTACTCCTCGTCTCGGCCAGTCGGACTGGACCTCGGACCGCTAAGGTGTCAGTGAGACCAGGCGCGTTACGCGTCGCAGGCGCGGCGGTCGCGGAGCGCTGGCTCCGGCAAGTCGCGGTGATTCCTGTGACCCGGGCGTGCTTGACCCCTGCTGAAGTGCGCGCATGTCTGGCCCGCCCGAAGGCTTGTTCCATGCCTTGAATGCGCCGCCGCCGGCGACATCGCAGCCAGCCCCGGCGGACGCCGTACCTGGCGAGATTGCACCTGCGGGGGAGTTAGCGCCGGCCCAGGCGGAGCCCGAGCAGCACGTCGCGGCGACACCGCCGGCCAATCACCCGTCGGCTGCGGTTGAGGTCCGCCCGGTCACGCCGACTGTCGCGCCGCGCGCGACGCAAGTCGGTCTACCGCACAGCACCAACGAAGTCCGCGACTACATCCGCCGCTCCGCCATGGCTCGTGGCCTGGATCCAGATGTCGCGGTACGCGTCGTCCTGTCGGAGGGTGGACTCAATCCGGCCACATGTGTCGGCGATCACGGCTCCAGCTTCGGCCCGTTTCAGCTGCACTACGCCGGACTGGCACCTGGCGGCAACAGCGTCGCCGGGCTCGGCGAGGCCTTCACCAGGGACACCGGCCTGCGTGCCAGCGACCCGTCCACCTGGCGGCAGCAGGTCGACTGGTCGCTTGAGCACGCTCGTCGCTCGGGCTGGACCGCATGGCACGGCGCCGCCGCGGTGGGCATCGCGCCCACGCAGGGCCTGCACGCGAGCCGCACGACGATTCACGCGCCATTGATCCACAGTCGCGTGGTCGTACCCAACCAGTTCGCCTCAAACCTGTCAGTCCAGGAAGCGTACGCCGCGTGCGGACCGGTGGCGGCCGTGGCGGTTGCGCGCTGGCTCGGTCGCAATCCAACTGTGGCGGAAGCGCTCGAATACGCCAAACGTACCGGCTGGACGGTCCAGGGTGGCATGAACGGCATCGCCAACGAAAAGCGCCTCCTGGACGCCATGCACGTCCGGTCGCGGATGGCGTCGACCGTCAACTGGCAACACGTTCAGAGCGAGGCGGTCCACGGTAACCCGGTCATCGTCAGCACACCTAACCATTACTGGGTGATCGACGACTATGACCCGCGCACGCAGCGGTACCACGTGGGGCAGAGCGGGTTGGTGTATCGCGGCGGCGCCGAGTGGATGTCGGCCGCCGACATCCAGCGCCTCGGTGGTGGCCTCAGCGGCGCACTCTACGTGGACCATCCGCTGGCATCGCCCACAAAAGTCGCGGAACGGACATGATCGTGGACGCCTGCGTCCGCTGCAACGCACCGCTGCGACCGCAAGACACATTCTGTCCGCGCTGCGGGTTGGCAGTCGAACGAGCCACCGGCAGCAGCACGCGGGCTGTACTGACGTTGCGTCAGGTCGCCCCGATAGCCACCAGCGAAACATGGGAGATCGCCGATGATCCGCAGCAGATCGGGCGCGTCGATGGCACCATCCGGCTGGTCGACCGCACCGTATCGCGACGCCATGCGCGGATCAGCCCGAGTCCGAACGGATTCGTGCTGGAGGATCTCGGCAGCTCCGGTGGCACCTACATCAATGACCGCCAGATCACCGCGCCGACGCCGATCCACCACGGAGATCGCCTCGGCTTCGGCGATGTGGTGCTGGCGGCCGAGCTGCGCCAGCCGCTAGCCGGCATACCGCTGCCCCCGACGCCAGTCCAGGCTGGGCCGGCTGCCACGCTCATGTACGCGGGCGAGGCGCGCTTACCGATCGGCGTGGCGTCTCGGTCGGACGCGCGCACGTCGCTGGTCGACGCCACCCTTGCAGAGCTGCCGGCGAGCACACCACCGATCAAGATCGCCACAACCCCGGCGCGCGCTCGCCGCAAGCTAGAGGCTGCCGATCCGCCGGTCAAAGCTGGCGTGCTCATGCCACTTGGAGCAGCCGCCGAAGAGCTGGCCAGGTCGATTCGCACGCTCGAGCGAGACGTGGCAGCGGTCGTGGCCCAGTTCGACCAGAGCGGCGGCGTGTGCGCGCTGGACGCGCTTCTAGCGCGGCTGCGCCAGGCCAGCGCGGGCAATCCCGCTTCCCTGGTCGACGTGCTCCCTGATGCCTGCCGGTTTCTGGAAATCGAACGGGCGCTGATCGAGCTTCTGCGCTCGGAGCACACCGTCAGGTGAACGACCCGGAGTCGCGTACCACCAGTGTCAGACGAATCCCCGCGATTTCGACGCTGTCACCGTGGCGCAGCTCGGCGGTGCTGCCGGTCGCAAGGGGCTGTCGCTGGTGGCCCACGATCACCGTCGGATTGGTGCCGAGCTGCGTCACACGCCACACGCGGCCGTTGGCGGCCAGCGAAACATGGCGGCGATGCACCGCGCTGCTGCCCGGAAATCGTGTCAGGTCGATGTCCGGTGCTGGCTCATCGGTTGACGAGCGTCCGACGAGCATGCCGTGGTCAGGGTCCAGGCCGAACACCACCGGCCGATCCCCGGCCCAGCCACACAGCAGCGCGGGGAGGCTAGCCAGAGGGTACAGCGTTGTCCCACCGCATTCGTCGCAAATCTCGGCGTTGGCGGCGAGCAGGGTTGCGCAGCCAGGCGTCGCGCACACCAGGCCATTGCTCGTTGGCAGCAGGGCGGGATGGGGCGGGTGCTCCGTCATCGGCCACCTACGCAGGTGCGGCTAGGGCTCGTGCAGGCGCCCGAAGGCCCGACGCAGCTCCAGCGGTCCACGCCGCCCGGCCCGGAAGCGAGCCGGGAGCTCCTTCCTGTGTCAGCTGGCGAGCTTCGCGACATCAAAGCACTCATCGCAGTGCCACTGTATCGCCGCGTGATCCAGGCGCAGGACGAGCGAATCGTCGAGTCGCCGTATACCTTCCGCGAGACGTTCAAATCTGCCGCGGCCGCGTTGCGCGTTCGCCTCTATCACGGACCAACGCCCGCCTCGCCGCCAATCGAGGACTACTCATCTGGCACTCTCCGCGGCCGGCGCGGATTCCTCGAAGGGACGCCCAGCCTGAGCCGCCTGCTGCTCGGCTTTCCGTTCGTTGGCCAGCTGCTCGGTAACTGGATCGTGGATGCCGAGATCCGGATTGTCGAGCGCGGCGGGCGCGTCATGGTGGGCGTGCAGCTCAAGACCACGCTTCCCCAATGGCTGGGTGATGGCCTGGTGTCGAAGGAGTTCGAAGGCATCCTGGCCGACCTGCACCGCCTGCAGCCCAGCATCGCGGCGCCCGAGACGATCCCGCACGATCCGATTGTCGGACCCGGCGCGCCGGTGCCTGACGCATTCACCGGCACGCTGCGCGATTACAGCCGGTGCGCGACCCTGGACGAGCTTGACGCGCTGCGCCAGGGCGACCTGCCACTGGGTCGCTACCTCTGGCCGGCCGGGGATACCCGTGGCAGCGTGCCACTCTTTCTCGGCACACCGCCAGACTCCTCCGGAGAGCCGGGTGAGCATCTGATTTTCCGCAACGTCTGCGTCACCGCACCGGTTGGCTCCGGCAAGACGTATTCGATCTTTCGGCCCTGGGCGGTCGCCGCGGCGCGAGCCGGATTTTCCACCCTGGTGTTCGATCCCAAGGGTGACCTGGCGCCAACTCTTCGCGAGCCGCTGTTCGCCAGTGGCAGCCGCGTCGTCGTGCTGGGCACCAGTCCCGAGCAGCCATCGGTCGCCTGGAACTTCATGGATGAGATCGAAATCGAGACCGATGGCCGACTGGCAAGTCGACGCGCGGTCGAGGCCATCCTTGACGCATTGTTGCCGCCCGAGGAAAACAGCTCGGACCGCAACGCGTTCGCGCGACAGCTTCACCGTGGCTGGCTGAGCGGGTTCATCCAGATCACGAAGTACGCGCTGGGCGACGCGGCGGATCCGGCTGCTTTGTACGAGCTGACCCGCTCCGAGTCGCGGCTACGCGAGCTGCTCGAGCTGGTCCGACAGCGCTGGCCGGAGTCCGTCCACTCGCGCCTGTTCTTCGAAGTCAACGACCTGTTCGACAAGTTCGAGTGGGGCTATACCGCCCAGCTGCGCGGCCTGGCCAACGCGCTGGCGCCATTCGTCCACGAGCCACTGCGCAGTCGCACCGCCGCGCGGGCAGGCGAGCGGCGCTTCCGCATCGCCGACCTCGACCGACGACCCACCACGCTGATTCTGGCCTGTTCTCTGCGCGACCTGGAAGTGGGCCGTCGCGTGGCGTCGATCGCGACGTCGCTGCTGCTGGCGCGCATCTTCGAGCGGCGTCCGCCCGCGCCGGGGGAGCGGGATACGCGTATCCCGATGCTTCTGCTGCTCGACGAAACGCGCCTGTTGAGCACACGCCTGACGGAGTTCCTGGCGGTCGGGCGTGGCTTCAAAGCCGGTGTCGTCACGTGCTTCCAGGAGCTGGACCAGGTACGCGACGAAGCCGAACGGCGCGAGATCCTGGCCAACAGCAACACGCTCATTGCGTTGCGCGGGGTGAGTGCGGGTTCGCGCAAAGCGCTCGAGGAGCGGCTTGCGCGCGCCACCGTGCAGATCAGAAGCCCGGGCGAATCGAACGACGACGCCCGGCGCGTGCAGACGTCCAACCTCACGCGGCAGGAGGTGGCGGTGCTCGGCGAATACGAAATCCGCGCCATGCCGGGCCCCCGCCACGTGGCCGTCGTTCATATTCAGGACGGCACGGTCGCCGGATCCAAACCGTTCCTGGTCGATCTCACCCGTAACGGAGACGCGCTGCTGACTACCTGATCAGTCGGAATGCCGCCGATCGCACACATCTGGCGATATGCCGTGGCTGCTCTGGCAGTCGGCGGCGTCATCGCCTCGCCCGTTCAGGCCGATGGACTTGGGCTCTCTGTTCAGCGGGTGGATGCCGCCCAGTATCCCACCGTCCGCGCATACGTCAGCGTCGCCAACAGCAACGGCGTGCCCATTGTGGGGCTGGACGAGCACGCCTTCCAGGTCCAGGAGGACGGTAAGCCGGTCGATGGCGTGGTGGTCGAGTCACTCGTCGACAGCCAGGAGCCCATCGCCATCGCCGTGGTCGTCGACGTGAGCGGCAGCATGGCCGACGAGAACAAGCTGCAGGCGGCCAAAGAGGCCGCGACCGCATTCGTGGACGCACTCGGTCCGAACGATCGCGTCAGCATCGTCAGCTTCGCGGACCAGGTCCAGGTTGTCCAGGATTACACCGGTGACGCTGGCGCGCTCAAATCGGCCATCGGCGGTCTCGTCGCGCGCGGCAACACGCTGCTGTACGACGCGGTTGCGCAGACCTCACGTCG
>CBJLVJ010000211.1:0-5712 GCA_966426465.1 uncultured bacterium
GACCCGCTCGACATCGACGAATACATCGGCCATGACGGATTCGCCGCCGCGCGATTGTGCAGCAGGACCAGTCCGTTCTTGAACGGAAACCGTTCGGGGCGCAGTGCGCTGCCGGCGACGGTCGCCATCAGCTCACCGGGCCATTCTGAGGGATGAACCAGCCAACTGTACGCTGCTGCTCGACCAGGTAGGTGCTGGCCACGCGCTGGACATCCTCCGCGGTCACCTGTTGGAGAGCCTGTGGGAAGGTCTGCCACGCGGTGGCGTCGCGTGCGACCAGATCCATGAAGCCGAGCGCGAAGCCCTGGTTGGTGACGCCCTCCAGCGAGTACACCACCTGGGCGTACAGCTGGCGCCTGGTGCGCGCCAGCTCATCTTCGGGGATGCCTTCGCGCTGAATGCGCTCGAGCTCGCGCAGGATGGCCGCTTCGGCGCGCGCCGGCTCGACCCCGCTGCGCAGCGTCGCGTCGACCGTGAACAGGTACGGGTCCAGCGTCAGCTCGTAGCTGGCTGATACCGAGCTGGCGATCTCCCCGTCGACGAGCGCGCGGTACAGCCGCGAGCTGCGGCCCAGGCCGCGCGCGCCGCCCCACGCGATCGGGCTGGACGCACCTGCCAGAATGGAGCTGAGCACGACCATCGGCGCGGCGTCGGCATGGCTCGCTTCGGGCGCGTGGTACGCCACCATGACGTAGTGCGTTGGACCGGGCCGCCGCACGGTGACCCGTCGCTCGCCCGTCTGTGGCTGCTCCTCGATGTTGAGGGGCGCGGGTGGTTGCCCGGTTGGAAGCTTGTCGAACTCGGCGTGGATCTTGTCCAGCAGCTCTGGCGTCGAAAAGTCACCCACCATGACCAGGGCGGCGTTGTTGGTCATGTAGTACCGCTTGTAATGGTCGAACAGGTTGTCGCGCGTCATTGCGCGCAGGTCGCTCTTCGGGCCGATCACGCCAAGCCGGTACGGATGCTCGCGCCACACCACCGACTGGACTTCCTCGCGCAGCCAGAACTCCGGGTAGTTCTCGCTGCCCTCGCGCTCGCTGATGACCACCGTCCGCTCGGCCTCAGCCTCCTCGGGCTCGATGCGCGTGTCGTACATGCGGTCGGACTCGATCGCCAGCGCCAGGTCGATCTCAGACGACGGCAGCGTTTCGAAGTAGGCGGTGCAGTCGATCCAGGTGAACGCGTTCAGCGCGCCGCCGCGACGCGAGATCTCTCGGGTGATCTCACCCTTTCCGAAGCGCTTGCCGCCTTTGAAGAGCATGTGCTCCACCCAGTGCGACACGCCGGTCGTTCCCGGCAGCTCGTTTCGCCCGCCCACGCGGTACCACACCCACACGCCGACGAGCGGACGCTCGCGGACCTCGCGCAGGATGACGCGCAGACCGTTGTCCAGCGTGGTCTGCTGGAAAGACGCCGAAGCCGATACGCTCAGGGCCATATAGCGCGCTAATCGTATCGGCTCACGACGTTGGCCGATGGTTATGTGGGGCGTGCGCCGACAGGCTTGCCGTCCTGAACCTGCTCGAATGTGGGCGCCGGCAGGCGATCCTCGTCTTTGAGCGGAAGTCGCAAGCTGACGGTCGCGTTGTCGTCGCTCGCTGGCAGCTCCGCGAGCCGTCCAGTGCTGACCATCATCAGCTCGCGACTGCACGCGTGCACTTTGGCCGGCTGGATGCGTGTGCGACGGCCGAGCACCCGCTCCCACATTCTGGCGCGCAGCAGGTACACGTCGATTTCCAGGCTGTCCTGGTCGAACGTGGCATCCATCAGGCGGCCGATCAGGTAGCCATCATCCCCCATGACTTCCAGACCGACCAGCGTGGGTGAATCGAGCCAGCTTTCGTTGACGTCTGGGCTCGCGCCAGGCAAGTTGCCGCCGCGCGCCGTGAGGATCACGGCGTTACCGCCGACACGGCGGATGCGTTGGGCCAGGACCCGCTCAGCGCCGCGACTGTCGAGGCCGTCCACGTCCAGCGCGGCGAGTCGTCCCGAGGACGGATCGACCTGGTAATCGGTCACAGTGCCGATCTTGCGTGCGGCGGTCGGATCGATAACGGGTAATCCGCGAAGCTCTTTCAAGCGCATGCGTCCACGCGCCTCCCCGCAATGTAGTGGAGCAAACCATAATGCAAGTTCTGGTCCAGGTGATCAGCCGCCGCCGGTAGACCGAATCTGGAACTCGCTCAGGTGCTCCAGCGGCTCGTCCCAGGCCACGCGTACGTCACGCACGTACGACCCGGGCGGTCCGTCCTCGCACCACCGCACCATGTCCTCGACCTGACCGCGCGGACCTTCGAAGACCGCTTCGACGCGTCCAGAATCCAGGTTTCGCACCCAACCCGTGAGCCGCCGGCTGTGCGCCTCGTCGGCGGTCGCGAATCGGAAGCCGACTCCCTGCACGCGGCCCGACAGCCACACGTGGGCGCGTGCCTCAGCCGCCATGGACCCGCCGCTCGGCGGCCCGCACGGTCTGCTCGGCCAGCACCGCGACGGTGGTTGGCCCGGTGCCACCGGGCACGGGCGTGATCGCCCCGGCGACCTCGCGTACCGCGTCGGTCTGCACGTCGCCCAGGTTGGCTCCCTCGGGGGTTGGGTTCGTGCCGAAGTCGATCACCACGGCGCCAGGTTTGACGTGCTCCGGCCCGATCAGGTGCAGGCGGCCCACCGCCACGCACAGCAGGTCGGCCTCGCGCGTGAGCCGCGGCAGGTCCACCGTGCGCGAGTGGCACACGCTCACGGTGGCATCCGCGCCGATGAGCAACAAGGCCAGTGGCATGCCGACCACGGGGCTACGCCCGACAACGACCGCTCGCGTCCCGCGCGCCTGCACCCCGTAGTGCTCGAGGAGGCGGATTCCGCCCGCCGCCGTTGCCGGCGCAAGCGCTGGCCGGCGCTGGGCGAGCAGACCGAGGTTTTGTGGGTGCTGACCGTCCACGTCCTTGTCGGGCCGGATGGCCAGCGCCGCCTCGTCAGCAGGCACGCCCTCGGGCAGTGGACTCAACACCAGGATGCCATCCACCGACGGCTCGGATCCGAGCGCGCGCACCGACGCCACGAACTCGGCCGCCTCGAAGGCGGTTTTCCGCACGGCAACACCGTGGCGCGTGAGCTGGCGCTCGATCTGACGCGCGTAGGCCGCCGCCGATGCGTCAGCGCCACCGACCAGGGCCAGCGTCGGCGCGCGGGCGCGAGCCGCGGCGAACGCGGAGGCGCGCCGCTCGATATCCTGCCAGATCGCCTCCGCCACTGGCCGACCTTCCAGGAGCCGCGCGGTCATCAGGCGGCGAGCAGCTTGCCTCGATCGGACTCTGGCGTGACCTGGCGCGCCTGGATCATCTGGATGATGCGCGTCTGCATCTTGATGTCGCCGATCAGGCAGCCGCCGACCAGGCGTCCGTCTTTGAAGAACAGCCGCTGGTAGTTGCGGCTGGGCGCGTCCAGGTGCTCCCAGCTCTCCAGGTCAGGCAGGTTCTCGGGCGTCAGCCCCATCACGCGAATGCGCGAGTCGAACAGGCCGGTCGAGTACATCGGCACGTCGTTGTAGAACTTGCGCTCGCCGAGCATGTTGGCCCCGGCGATGCGACCGTGGCTGACGCTGTTGTTCCAGGTGCCCATCTGGTTGTGCAGACCGATAGACACGTCGAAGAACTCGGCCACGTCGCCCGCCGCATACACGTCGGCGGCGTTGGTTTCCAGGTACTCGTTGGTCAGGATGCCGTGGCGTACGGTGATCGGCGTGCCTTTGAGAAAGTCGACGTTCATCTTGACGCCCAGGCCCACGCCGATCGCGTCGCACTGAATGTACTCGCCGATCGTGGTCGTCACGCCGCACACCTGGCCGTCCTTGCTGTGCACTTCGGCGACCTCGCCGCCGTAGTGGATGTCCACGCCGGCCGCGCGGGCGATGTCGTCGACGAGCGCGCCGCCGTCTTCGTCCAGCACCCGCCGCAGAAAGCGCGGGCCGCGGATCAGCCAGGTGACGGCCAGTCCATGGAAGCGGAAGGCTTCGGCCAGCTCGTACGCGATGTAGCTGCCGCCGACGACCACTGCGTGTTTGGCGGTGTTGATGCGCTCGCGGATGGCGGTCGCGTCGTCCCAGTACTGAAAGTTGTAGATCCCCTGCACATCCGGGCCGGCGCCCGGCACACGCAGCGGGTTGGGGCGCCCGCCGGTGGCGAGCAGCAGGCGATGGTAATGAAAGGTCTGGCCATCGGCGGCCGTCGCCACGCGCTCCTCGGTGTCCAACGCCACGATAGGCGTGTTGACCAGCAGCTTGATACCCTTTTGCGCGTGCTGTTCGGGCGTGCGCAGAAAGACCTTCTCGCGCCTGGCCTGGTCACGCAGGAATGGCGGTAGCGCGACGCGGTTGTAGAGGGGGTACGGTTCGTTGGTGACGAGGGTGATTTCTCCCTCGGTGTCCGTCTTGCGTATCGTCTCGGCAGCGTAGGTACCAGAGGCACCATTGCCGATCAACAGGTAACGCTTGCGCATGGAGGTGGCCAAGCAGCAGCGAGCCTCCCTGGATGGTCTCAGCAGTCTACCACCCGATAGTGCTGAGCCAGATGCTCGCTATCGCGCGGTGCTCGACTGGGTGTGGTCGTTCTCTGCCCGTGCGCGCACTGCCGACGAGGTGGCGGCTCAACGAGCGGCCAAGCTCGAGCGTATGCGCGCGTTGCTCGACGCCCTCCAGCGGCCCGAACGAGCGTACCCGGCACTGCTGGTGGCAGGCACGAAGGGCAAGGGCAGTACGGTGGCGATGATCGGCGCCTGCCTCAGCGCGGCCGGGCTGCGCACAGGCCGCTACACGTCACCGCACCTGGTCAACTGGCGCGAGCGCGCTTGCATCGACGCCCAGCCGATCTCGACCGAGGCCGTGCTCGAGCTGGCCCAACCGATCCGGCGGGCCGTGGAGCAAATGCCGAGCCATCTCGGTGCGCCGACCACCTTTGAGGTCGGCACTGCCTTCGCGCTGGCCTATTTCGCTCGGGCGCAGGTCGACGTGGCCGTGCTCGAAGTTGGTACCGGCGGCCGTTTCGACGCGACCAACGTGGTCGAGCCGCTGGCCGCGGCGATCGCGCCGATCAGCTTCGACCATACGGCGACGCTCGGCGAGAGCCTGAGCGCCATTGCCTGGCACAAGGCTGGCATCATGCGCGCGGCACGGCCAGCAGTGGCCGCGCCGCAACCTGACGAGGCGCGCCTGGTGCTGGAGCGTGAGGCCGATCGCATCGGGGCGCACCTGGAGGAAGTCGGTCGTGAGTGGCGCTGGTCGCGTTCTGGCGACGGCATCCGCGTCGAATCGAGCGATGCCGGCTTCGAGAGCCTGACGACTACAGTCGCGCTGCGGGGCGAGCACCAGCGCGACAACGCCACCACGGCGGTCGCCACCCTCCACGCGGTCCGCTCGCAGCTGGCGGTGCCATCAGCCGCGATTCAACGAGGCCTGAGCACGGTCGACTGGCCCGGCCGGCTTCAGGTGCTCTCCGAGCGACCCCTGATCGTGCTCGATGGCGCCCACAACGGGGCCTCGGCCGAGGCGCTGCGTCGCGCGCTTCGAGACGAGTTCCGCTTCGATCGCTTGCTCCTGGTGCTCGGCATCAGCGAGGGCAAGGACGCGCGCGGCGTGGTCAGCGCGCTCGCGCCGGATGCCGAGGCGGTGTACCTGACGCGCGCGCACCACGAGCGGTCAGCCGCGCCCGCCGAGCTCGAGCC
>CBJLVJ010000212.1:0-5709 GCA_966426465.1 uncultured bacterium
GCGCGGGTTGCGCGCCTGGCGGGCCACGCGCCGTGGTTCCGTCGAGACGAGCATGAACTCTTCGCGGCGCAGCTGCTCGCGCCGCCTGCGCGCCCGCAGCAAGCGGTAGGCGGCGATCGCTGGCCCGATCATCAAGCCCAGGACGATCAGCAGCGGCCAGTGGGTGGCCGCGACCCACACCATGGTGTCGCGCGTGGGCGCGTACATCAGGAGCAGGATCGCGAACCAGACCTTGAACGCAATGAGTGGGATCGCGACGGTCAGCAGCGCGCCCTTGCTTTCCATGAGGGCTCCCTGGAGTCTACCGCCCCCCGACGGCGCGTGGACGGCGCTCGCTATCATCAATAGAGCCGTTGATGCGTCGACTGGTGCTCGCTCTGCCGCTGACCGCTGCCGTGCTGGTCAGCCCACTGCCCGCATTCGCCCAACCGTGGCCGGTGAACCCCGCTTCCGACAGCGCAGGGCAGATCAGCCAGCTCTTCTGGTTCACGCTGGTCCTGGCCACCATCGTCTTCGTCCTGGTCGAGGGCTTGCTGATCTACTCGAGCTTGCGCTTCCGACGCCGCGCCCCGCTGGCGACCATCGAGCCACCCCAGATTCACGGCAATACCCGCCTCGAGGTGATGTGGGCGGCGGTGCCTGCGCTGATCCTGGTCGGGCTGTTCGGCATCACCGTGACCCGTCTGGGCGAATTGAGCCAGATCCCGTCCGACCCCGGGGTGCTGCACATCAGCGTGACCGGTCGACAGTTCTCGTGGGAATTCGGCTACGGTAACTCGGGGGTCAAGACGACCAACGATCTGCGTCTTCCCGTCGGTCAACAGGTGGTCTTCGACGTGACGTCGCTCGACGTCATCCACGCTTTCTGGGTGCCCGACCTGTGGGGCCAGATCGACGCGAATCCTGGCCGCATCAATCACATCACCTACACGGCCAATCAAGCGGGTGAATTCCGCGGCGTCTGCGCCATGCTGTGTGGCGCCGGGCACAGCGGCATGCTGTTTCGCGTGACGACCCTTCCCCAGGGTGACTTCCAGAGCTGGCTCCAGCAGCAGCAGTCCGGCGCCGCACCCGCGCCGAAGCCTGCTCCGGCCCTGTCGCCGCCACCCTCACCGGTGGTCCCCGCGCCCGCCGCGTCGCCCGGCGTTCAGCCGGCCGTGCTGCCCGCGGTCTCGCCCGCGCCTGTGCCGGGCGGACCGGCGCCTGCCAATCCACCGGTGCCCGCGCCAGGCGGCGCGAATCCCGCCGACGGCGCGGCGCTCATCCAGCAGAAGGGCTGCGGTGGCTGCCACACCATTCCTGGTATCCAGGGCGCGGTCGGGACGGTCGGCCCGAACCTGGGCGGGGTCGCTTCGCGCCCGCGCATCGCTGGCGGCGCGGTGCCCAACAACGGCCCGGACGATCTCAAGCGATGGATCATGAACCCGCCCGCGCTGAAGCCTGGCACGATCATGCCCAATCTCGGTTTGACGGATGATGAGGCGACCAAGATTGTCGCTTATCTGGAGACGCTGAAATAGACAGGAGTTAGCTGTCGATGGCGACCACGGCAATCCCACACGTCGCTGCGCCCCCCGGCGCAGCCATGCCCGACCACACGATGTTCGCTCTCGAACGCCGTGGTATTGGCGCGTGGCTGACCACACCTGACCACAAGAAGATCGGGATCATGTACATCATCTCGACCTTCGCCTTTTTCCTGATCGCTGGTGTGGCGGCGCTCCTGGTGCGCACCCAGCTCGCCTTGCCCGAGGCGCCTCCGTTCGGCGACGAGCTCTACAACCAGATCTTCACCATCCACGCCTCGGTGATGTTGTTCCTGTTCATCATCCCGTTTGGCGTTGGCGGTCTCGGCAACTACTTCGTGCCGTTGATGATCGGCGCGCGCGATGTTGCCTTCCCCAAGATCAATGCCCTGTCGTTCTGGATGATCGTGCCGGCCGGGCTGCTCATTCTCTCGGGCTTCTGGTTCCCCGACCCGAGCGGCAAGTTCGCCACGGGCGCCGCCGACGCCGGCTGGACGTCGTACCCGCCCCTCAGCGTTCGCGGGCCGTTCGGCCAGAGTCTGTGGCTGATCGGCGTCATCATCCTGGGCACGTCGTCGATCATCGGCTCGATGAACTTTCTGGTGACGATCCTGAACATGCGCACGCCGGGCATGACCATGCACCGCATGCCGCTGTTCGTGTGGGCCATCCTGACCACCTCGTTCATCCAGCTCATCGCCACGCCCGCCCTCGCTGCCGCGCTGCTGATGTTGCTGGCCGACCGGCACATTGGCACCCATTTCTTCGACCCGGCCGGTGGGGGTGACGTGATTGGCTACCAGCATGGCTTCTGGTTCTACTCGCACCCGGCCGTGTACATCATGATCCTGCCCTACTTCGGGGTGATCTCCGAAGTGTTGCAGGTGTTCAGCCGCAAGCCGGTCTTTGGCTACAAGGCGGTGGCGTACTCGACCGCCGCGATTGGCGTGCTGGGCTTTCTCGTCTGGGCGCACCACATGTTCACGGTCGGCCTGCCGGTGATCAGTCAGAGCTTCTTCATGCTCATGACGATGCTGATTGCCGTACCGACCGGGGTAAAGATCTTCAACTGGGCCGGCACGCTGTGGGGTGGTCACCTGCAGTTCAAGGCGCCGCTGCTGTTCGCCGTCGGCTTCCTGACCATGTTCGTCATCGGTGGGCTGAGCGGCGTCTACTCGGCGGTGGTGCCCGTCGACTACGAGCTGCACAACACCTACTTCATCGTCGCCCACATCCACTACGTCCTGTTTGGCGGCAGCGTGTTTGCCGTGTTCTCGGCCTGCTACTACTGGTTTCCGAAGATCAGCGGCCGGCTCTACAGCGAGACGCTGGGCGCCTGGCATTTCTGGCTGATGCTGGTGGGCTTCAACCTGACCTTCTTCCCGATGCACATCCTCGGGGTCATGGGCATGCAGCGCCGCATCGCCACGTACCCGATCGAGACAGGCTTTCTGACCTGGAACCTGGTGGAGACGGTCGGCGCGTTTCTGATGGGAGTCTCGATCTTGATCTTTGTCTGGAACATGGCCTGGTCATGGGGGCGTGGAGCAATAGCCGGCAACGATCCGTGGCTGGGCAACACGCTCGAGTGGCTGACCAGCTCACCGCCACCCGAATACAACTTCGCCAGCCTGCCGCGCATCCGCTCGGAGCGACCGCTGCGCGACCTGCGCCTGGCCGCCCTGGGCGGAGACGGTCGGCAAGCGAGGCTGGCCCTGGAGCGCGGCAGCAGCGAGCCGACCGCGACTCCGTCGCACTGAGCGCACCGATGGCGATTGTCGTTACCGCCCGTCCGCCCGTCCAGGAGCCCGGGCCCCGCGCAGCAGTCCTTCGGCCCCTGGTCGGTGCACGCCCGCGCCGCATCGTGGCCTGGCTGGCCGTACTGGGCGCGACGGTCTCGGCAGTGGCGCTGGTGAGCGACGGAGCCGCGAGGTCAGCTCCATCCCTGGAGTGGTTGAGCGCGGCGACCCTCGCAGCCGACTGGCTCGCGGCGCTGCTCACGCTCGCGCTGTGCGGCGCGGCCTGGTTGGCCCGACGTGATGACGCCGGGCTCTTGCTGGCGGTCACGCTGGCGGTCGTCCTGTCCGCTCTGCGGCCGCTCTCGACCGCCGTGCTGCTCAGCCTCGACTTGGCAATTCTGGCCGAGGTGGCAACGCTCGGGATCGGCCTGCTCGCGCTTGGCTGTCTGGTATGGGCGGCCACTGTCTCGCTGGTGGCGTCAGGGAGGGCGACCGTCGCGCGGAATCGGCAGGCCGAGCTGTTCTCCCGCGTCGGCGAAGTCACAGCCCTGGTCATGTTCGGCGTCGGCCTGACCGGCGTCACCGTGAGAGCGGTTGGCGCGAGCTGGGCTTGCGGCGGGCCGTTTCCGGACTGCAACGGCCTGGGCGCATTGCCGTTCGGCCGAGAACCCCTGGCCGACCTGCAGCTGTTCCATCGCCTGTTGGCCTACGTCTCTGTCGGCCTGGTGCTGTGGCTGGCCGTCGAGGCGTTTCGAAGCCACGGCACACGGCCTCGTCGGGCCAGCCTGGTGCTCGTCGGCGCTACCGTCCTGGAGGGGGGCGTCGGCGCTGTGTCGGTGTCGCTTTCGAACCCACCCGTCGGGCAGGCGCTGCACACGCTGGGCGCCACCGCGACCTGGTCAGCGGCCGTTCTGCTCGTCGCGCTGTCGCATCGCTCGGGCTCCGCGGTGGCGCTGCCCGTGGCCGCTGGCGCGCGGCTGGAGCGGGACCGGTCGCGCACGCTGCTGGCCTACGTTCAGCTGACCAAGCCGCGGGTCATGTCGCTGCTGCTGGCTACCACGGCGGCAGCCATGATCATCGCCGCGCACGGGCTGCCCGATGTGGGCGTGTTCCTCGCCACGCTGATCGGCGGGGCGCTGATGTCGGGCGGCGCTGGTGCCATCAACCACTACGTGGATCGGGACATCGACCCGCTGATGGGGCGCACCGCCTGGCGGCCAATTCCCTCGGGCGTTATTTCGCCACGCGCCGCGCTGCAGTTCGGCATCGGCCTGGCGGTCATCGCCAGCGCCGTGTTGATCGCCTTCGTGAACGTGCTGGCCTGTGTGCTCGCACTGGTCGGTCTGCTCGGCTACGTGTTCATCTACACGCTGTGGCTCAAACGCTCGACCCCGAGCAACATCGTCATCGGCGGCGCGGCGGGGGCCATCCCGCCACTGGTCGGCTGGGCCGCGGTGACCAACGAGATCTCCAGCCTGACCGCCTGGTACCTGTTCGCGATCATTTTCTTCTGGACGCCGCCCCATTTCTGGGCCTTGTCGCTGCTGATCCGCAAGCACTACGAGCGGGCGGGCGTGCCGATGCTGCCCGTCGTCCGCGGCGAAGACGAGACGCGGCGGCAGATCGTGCTGTACTCCCTGCTGCTGGTCGTGCTGACCCTGGTGCTGTCGCCATTCGGCATGATGGGCGTCGTCTACTTCGCGGCCGCGACGGTGCTCGGTGGCCTGTTCATTCGCGACGCGCTGCGGCTCTGGCGCCGAGCAACGCCGCAAGCCGCCCGTCGCCTGTACCTGTACTCGATCCTGTATCTGTTCGCGCTGTTCGCGGCCATGGCCGTCGACCGCGTTCTGTCGCACTAGTCAGGAGGACAAGCACCGCCGCATGGTTCTCGACGCGAAGGCGCTGACCTGGGCCGCCAGGAACAACATCGACACGGCCAAGCTCAAAGCTGCCAGGGTGCCGATCTACGGCAAGTGGTACTTCCCCGAGATTCCGGCCGAGGTACCCCTGATCAACCTGGAAACGGGCGAACAGGAGACCTTCCCCGAGCGCATGGTGGCTGGCGAAGTGATCTTCGTGCCCGCCGCCGAGCTGCAGCGCGCCGGTCTGTTGCCCGAGGGCTTCACCGTCCGAGAGCGGCCCGTGAGCGAACCGGCGGACACGCGAGCGCTCCGAACCGTCGCGCCCGAGCCGCTGCTGGCCATGGCTCGCCCGGTCGGCTTACCGCGGGCCACGCCGACGTACGAAGTTGACGGCGACCAGCCGCTCGTGGCGCAGGACCCTCGCGAGCTGGCCGGGATTCACATGCCCAGTCCGAGCATCGCGCCATTCGTGCTTGGCCTGGGCTTCTGCATCGTGTTTCTGGGCCTGATCACCAACGTGATCATCGTGGTCGTGGGCCTGCTGTGGATGCTGGCCGGCGCGATGACCTGGATCCGCATTGG
>CBJLVJ010000213.1:0-5706 GCA_966426465.1 uncultured bacterium
GGACGTACCCGACAATCGGATCGTGGATGGTCCTTCGATGTGCGTGGGGCTCTGCAGGTCGACCGTGCTGCCGGGCACGCGGACCGAGACGATCTTGCGTCCCGGCGCGACCAGCTCCGGCTTCGTCAACCCATCTGGGGTTGGACCTGCGCTGGACCACGTCGGCAAGACGTCGTCGGCTGTCGAGGCAGTGCCGCTGTCGTCCGATGCGCCGACGGTGAGGACCAGTGGATCGATGCCGGGGGTCTGGATGGTGCCGGCGGCTGGGCCGTCGTTGCCGGCGGCGACGACCAGGACCAGGCCGCTACGCCAGGCAAGCTCGGCCGCGCTGGCCAGCGGATCGTCGCGGTAGCCGGCCACAGCCGGGGCGCCGAGCGCCATGACGACCACGCGGATGCCCAGCGACGCCCTGTGCGCGACCACCCACTCGAGTCCGAGCATGATCGTCGACACGCGGCTGTGTCCGTTCTCGTCAAGAACGCGCACGCTCACCAGCGACGCGTCCGGGGCGATGCCAGGTGAGGCGAAGCCGCGGCTGGCCGCGACGATGCCGGCGATGTGGGTGCCGTGGCCAGCTGGATCGCCCGCTGCCGGGTGAGCCGGGTCGATCAGGTCGACGCGCGCTTTGACACGCCCGCCGAAGGCGGCCGGGTTGTCGTCGATGCCTGTGTCAAGCACCGCGACGGTGACACCCTGGCCCGTGTCGCCGGCCTGCCAGGCGGCCGGAGCTCCGACGCTCTGCTGGAAGACGATCGGCGTTGGGCCGCCAGTGGAGGCGTCAGCACTGCTGGCGGCGGCCTCGACTGGAGCATCGAAATGGATGCGGGCGACGGCCGGGTCGGCCGCGAGAGCGCGGATCTGGCCCGGCGTCAGCTCTGCAACCGTCGCGCCGAGCAGGTTTGAGGTGGCGACGACGTGTCCGCCGCTGCCGCGGACGTGGTCTTCGACGCGCTGCGCCCGTGCGGAAGGTGTTTGAGGCGAACCTGCCGCGGCGTCCTCGACAATGACCGGGATGAGCTGCGAGTCCGGCGTCGTCTGAAGGCGCTGGCTGACCTCGTCGTCGAGACGACTCGGCGCCGGCTCGGCGCTGGCCGGAACAACCATTAATGGGAGCGCGAGGATGGTCGCCCCCAGCAATGCGATGACTTGCTTTAGAGCGCGTGTACGTTGCATGTGCTTCTCGCCGACTCCTTGCTGGGACTATCGGCACGAAAAGCACGGGCCATGAACCCCCGATCAGGGGTAAGAGACGCCGATCAGGCTGGTACGGCCGCGCGTTGGGAACCGTGTGGAAGCGTCTGAAGTCGACGCCGAAGCTCGGTCAGCTCGTCTTCGCCGAAGTTGTGCAGCGGTCGCGTCAGACGGGCGTTGTCGATCACGCCCCAGTCGCGCAGGATGTGCTTCATCGACGAGTAGCTCGCCGCGTCGGGTGAACCGCCGCGGGCAACACCGGCCAGGTCTTAATAGCGCATGACGACCTCCTGGGCGCGGGCCGACTGGGTGAAATCGCCGCGAACGGCGGCCTCCCAGGCCTCCGCCGCGGCCGCCGGCGCGACGTTGGATGTGGCCGGAATCGCGCCGTGCGCGCCGATGACCAGCGCGGCGTCGATCAGGATGCGGGTGCCCAGGAAGAGGCGGAACTGTTCCTCCAACCCGTCGCCGCGAATCGCCACGGCCAGCATGCGGAACCAGCGCAGGTCGTTCTGACTGTCCTTGATGCCCTGGACCGTACCCTCGCGCGCCAGCTGCAGCGTCGTGGCCACGGTCATCTTGACCTTGACCGTCTGAGGGATGTTGTAGATGAGCAGCGGCAGGTCAGGGAAGGCTTCCTTCACCGCGCGGAAGTGCGTCAGCATCTCGTCCATGCTGTGCGGGTAATAGTGGGGTGGCGTGAGCGCCAGCGCATCGGCGCCTGCTTCCGCGCCATGGCGGGCGTGACGAAGCGCGAGGCCCGTCGAGCTGTCGCCGATGTTGGCGATGACCGGCACGCGGCCGGCGACCTGCTCGACGGTCGCCTGGATTGCCCGCGCACGCTCGGCTTCAGGTATCCCGGCGAATTCGCCGGTGGTGCCCATGGCCCAGATGCCGTGCACGCCCGCATCGACCAGAAAGTCGACCAGGCGCCGCACGGAAGATTCGTCCACCCGCTCGTCCGCATCGAGGGGTGTCAGCATGGGAACGAAGATGCCGCCGAGTTGGCCAGGTTGCATGGGAACTCAGATGTTAACGCCGCTCGTAGATCGGCAGGAGCTTCCGTTGAAGACGACCCCCGACCAGCTTCTGAATCGGCGGCAGCTTGTCGGCATCCCACTCGCCAACGAACGTGACTGCCTGGCCTGAACGACCCGCACGCGCTGTTCGGCCAATGCGATGGACGTACGCTTCGGAATCCTCAGGGATGTCGAAGTTGAACACGTGCGACACCTCGGGAATGTCCAGACCGCGCGCGGCGACGTCGGTGGCGACCAGATACGCGAGTTTGCCCTCACGGAAGTCGCGCAGCACGTGCTCGCGCGCCTTCTGGCTCATGTCGCCGTGAATGGCCGCCGCGCCCAGACCGCGCCGTTTGAGGGCGGCCACGAGTCGGTCCACCCCGATCTTCATCTGGCGGAAGATCATGGCCCGCTCGGGCGGGTCGCGCTCGATGAGCGAGACCAGGCCGTCCACCTTGTCACGGTCGGCGACCTCGTAGTAGACCTGTTCGACGCCTTCGACGGTGAGGCTCTGCGGCTGTACGTGCACGGTGGCAGGCTCGTGCATATATCGCCGCGAGAGGATGCGGATGACTGTCGGCATGGTGGCCGAAAAAAGCGCCGTCTGGCGCTCTCGGGGTGTTCGGCGAAGAATGCGCTCGACGTCCGGCAGAAAACCCATGTCGAGCATACGGTCGGCCTCGTCGAGCACGAGATAGTCGACGTTGTCGAGCTTCAGCGTGCCGCGGCCGATGTGGTCGAGGATGCGCCCCGGCGTTCCGACCACGACCTGGGCGCTCGTCTTCAAGTCTTCGAACTGGCGCCCGTAGCTGGCTCCGCCATAAATGGTGGCGGTGCCGATGCCGGGAATGTACTTCGCGATCCTGCGCAGCTCCTCGCCGATCTGGATCGCCAGCTCACGCGTCGGCGCGAGCACCAGCGCCTGGGTGTGCCGTAGCGACTCGTCAATGCCCTCGATCAGGGGGATGCCGAACGCGGCTGTTTTGCCAGTGCCCGTTTGCGCCTGACCGATCACGTCGCGGCCCTCGAGCAACAGCGGAATCACGCGCGATTGAATTTCCGTCGGGCGGATGTAGTGCATCTCGCCGATGGCGCGATTGATCTCGTCGGAGAGCATGAGCTCGGCGAAGCCGCTGGCGGCCGGGCTCGGGTTGTCCGTCCTGACGATCGACAGATTCGGTCGTTCGGTCGGAGTTTCGGGGGTGGCTGTCCTGTCCTTCGTCGCCGCGCGGCCCGCCTTCGGTCGGCCAGCAACCGCGGGTTTCGTCGATGTACGCGGCCTGGTGGTGCGCTTGGCCGTCTTTTCGCCCGTCGTAGTGATTACCAGTGTCCTGTCCCTCCCTGGGACCGATCCATACAACACGTGCGCACCGGGAAATGTGCGCACACGGAATATTTAGAGTGGTTATACCCGTTACGAGCGAAAACAGTAACAATGATCTTTGAAGACAGGAGCGGACGGTATGGCTGACATGCTGCAAGCCCCGGACGTCGAAGCCCGGCGATTACCCGTGTACAACGCGCGCCGGATCGGGTTCACGGCCGGGGTACTCGCCGCGGCGGTCATGCTGCTGGCGATTGTTGTCCTGCGCCTGCTCAGCGGCGCGACCTCGCTGGTGGAGGTCGTGGCCGAGGGGCTGCTGGTCATCATGCCGGGGGCCCTGTTCTCGGCCGTCCTCGACAGTCTGCAGCACGCTGCCAAGCCGCTGTTCTACCTGGCGGTCGGCATTGGCGTGCTGATCGTAGGCGGATTGCTCGGCCGCTGGTACGCGAACCAGCCCGGCAGGTCCCAGGCGGTCAAGATCGTCGTGGGCGCATGGCTGGTCTTCGGCCTCAGCGTGTACGTGCTGCTCGGTGCGGGCGTCTTTGGCCAGCACCTGCAAGCCGGCGCGGTGTGGCATGGCGGCTCGCTGTTGGTTGTCCTCGGCGTGTTCGGCCTGACGCTGTACCACGCATACGGAGCGCTGGCGCACCGCGCCGCGCCAACGATGCCAGACACGACGCGCCGCGTGCTGCTGCGCAATGCTGTGGTTGGCCTGGTAGCCACCGTCGGCGCAGGATCGCTGTGGCGGCTGGTGTCGTCGAGCGGTGGCTCGGAAGCGAGCGTGCCGGTGGCCTCGACGGCGCCCGGTGTGGCCGCGGCCGGCGCGGCGAACGCTGCGCCGTTCGATCTGAAAGGGATGTCCCCGGAAGTTACGCCGACCGAGGACTTCTACACCGTCTCGAAGAACTTCATCGACCCACAGGTCGCGGCGGGTGGCTGGCGCCTGAAGATCGGCGGCCTGGTCGATCAGCCGCTCGAGCTCACGTACGACCAGTTGACGGCGCTGCCCGCCAGCGAGGGGTACTACACGCTGATGTGCATCAGCAACGAGATCGGCGGTGATCTGTGGGGCAACGCCTACTGGCGCGGAGTCAAGCTCAAGTACCTGCTCGAGCAAGCTGGCGTGCACACCGATGCGTTCAAGGCGGTTTTTTCAGCCGCTGACGACTACAGAGACTCGGTTAGGCTGGACCGCGCGCTGCACCCGGATGCGCTGCTGGCGTGGGAGATGAACGGCGAGCCGTTGAAGCGGGAGCATGGCTTTCCCGCGCGACTGTTGATCCCGGGCATTTACGGCATGAAGAACGTCAAGTGGCTGAACGGGATCACGATCGTCGCTGACGACTTCAAGGGTTTCTGGCAGAACCAGGGCTGGGACGACGCCGCCCCGTACCAGACCGAGTCGCGCATCGACGCGCCGCGCGGTCGCGTATCCGTGCCACCCGGACCGCTGTCGGTGGGCGGCGTGGCGTACGCCGGCGATCGCGGCATTCAGAGTGTCGAGGTCAGCACCGACAGCGGGCGCACGTGGCAGGCGGCCCAGGTGAAACCCGGCCTGTCGCCCTACACGTGGCAGTTGTGGCGGGCCGACCTGCAGGTGGACCAGTCCGTAAAGAATGTTCGCGTGCGCGCCACGGACGGCCAGGGCCGCCCGCAGACGCGCGAAGACAATCCACCCTTCCCGTCAGGCGCGACGGGCTACCACAGCATCACCATCGCCGTGAGCTAAGCGGCGACAGCTTTTAGCGCCTCGGGTTGGGGCTTGGAGATGCGCGTGGGGTCTGGGACGAAGCGCTGGACCAGGCGCTGGCTGTCGATGACGCCGAGCTGCTCGAACAGGAACTCCAGCTTCTCTTCGAGGAGCCCGCGGATTTGCGCACGGGTGGCCTCGGGCAGGTTCCACGTCTGCTGCTTGAAGGGTCCCCAGATCTTCTTGCGCGTCTTGTAGATGAACTGCTCGTCGGTGTCGTCTTTGCCCCGCTCGTCGGCAAGCTTCTCGCGGATGTACGCGTACATCTGCTGCTTGAGGTCCTCGGGAAACGCGCCGTGATCCAGGATGATGTTCTGGAACTCGGTGGCCAGGTGGACCTCCAGCGTGCCGACCTCGGGGAACTTGTGGAAGTACTCGGCCGGCAGGGTGCTGGCGCAGTGCTGCACCGCGCCGCCCAT
>CBJLVJ010000214.1:0-5674 GCA_966426465.1 uncultured bacterium
CCCTTGGGTATACTGAGCGCAAGTGCTCGGCACGTTCGGTCCAATTGCCCTGTTTCTGGTCGTAGCGGTTATCTTCCCCGTAGTTCCGCTCTTACTATCGCGTTTTCTCGCGCCGCATCGACCAAACCCCGTCAAACTGCAGCCCTATGAAAGCGGCATGGAGACGATTGGTCCCACACACGTTCAGTTCCCCATCCGCTACTACCTGTACGCGCTGATCTTTGTCATATTCGACGTCGAAATTATTTATCTCTTTCCATGGGCGCTGGTGTACGACAAGTTGCCTGTGATTGCCGCGGTCGAAATGGCGGTGTTCATCGTGCTCTTACTTGTCGGTCTGGCGTACGCATGGCGCAAGCGAGCCTTCGAATGGCAGTAAATGGCAACGGCAGCACCGATCCAACCGCGCTGAGATTCGCGAGTCCCCGCCCGGCCGACGAGGTCATCGAGCAGAGCTTCAAGGTGCCCGAGGACCTGCGCGGCCAGGTCATGGTGGTGCCCTTCCAGGGCCTGGTCGATTGGGCGCGCAAGAACTCGATGTGGCCGGTCACCTTTGGTCTGGCGTGCTGCGCCATCGAGTACATGGCCATCCAGAACTCACGCTTCGACCTGTCGCGGTTCGGCATGGAGATCAATCGCGCCTCGCCCCGCCAGGCCGACATCATGATCGTCTCGGGCACCGTGACCGTCAAAATGGCGCACGCGATCCGCCGCATCTACGATCAGATGGCAGACCCCAAGTACGTCATCTCGATGGGCGTGTGCGCCACCGCCGGCGGCCCCTACCAGGGCAGCTACAGCACCGTACCGGGCGTCGACAACTTCCTGCCCGTGGACGTCTACGTGGCAGGCTGTCCGCCACGGCCGGACGCGCTGATGTTCGCCATCATCCAACTGCAAAAAAAGATCACCAGCCGCGAGATCGACGAGGGCCACGCCCGCTGGCGGGCGTGGCAGCGCCGCTACCGCGAGCTCCGTCAAGCGCGTGCCTGACTACGACCCGCTGACGATCAGCGACGAAGAGCTCAAGCAGCTACCGCCGGCCGAGCGCGGCGCGGTGTACAAAGCGCGCGCGCAAGCCCGCGCCGCGGGTGGTGGCGCCGCTCCAGCCGCCAGGCCCGCCGCGGCTCCCACGCCCGCCGCCGCACCGGCGGCTGCCGAGGCAACACCCGCCGGGGCAGCGCCAGCGGGGGCTGCAGCCGCGCCGAGCGCACCGGCGGCCCCCGCAGCCCCGGCGGGCGCGCCAATAGCAGGCGCCGCTGCGGCCCAGGCAGCCCCGCCAAAGGCCGCCGCCGCGCCAGCCGCGCCCGCGCCCAGGCCGGCACCGCCCAAGGCGCCCGAGAAACCGAAAGAGCCAGAGCAGCCAGCCTTCGTTCAGCGCCTGCTGAAAGGCATCGAAGGCTCGACCTTCCAGTGGCGGCACGGCTACGCCGAGATGAAAGTCCCGCGCGAACGCCTGCTCGAGGCCGCCCAGCTGCTGCGGGCCGATGGCTTCGACTACCTGTCATTCATCAGCGAAGTCGATTGGCGCGACCGCCTGGAGCTGGTCTACCACCTGTTCTGCTACGACTACCGCGCCCAACCGCTCGGCGCCATCCTGCGCTGCGAGCTGCCGCGCGAAGGCATGCCCGCGGTTGCCTCGCTCACCGCGGTGTGGCCGGGCGCCGAGTTCATGGAGCGCGAAGCCTTCGAGATGATGGGCATCCGCTTTCTGGGACACCCCGACCTGCGGCGCATCCTGCTGCCGGACGACTTCGTCGGCTTCCCGATGCGCCGCGATTACGAGACCGACTACGACTACGTGACGGTCAAGCAGCTCGTGCACGAGACGGACTGACACTCGGTCACCATCAGGAGAACGCAACCATGGCCGATACGCTGATTCCTGGGCTGACGCCGGCGCTCGGTCCGGAGCTGGGCGACACCATCTTCGAGGAGCCGGGCGAGCTCGGTATCGTCGACGAGGAAAGCCTGCTCACGCTCAACCTGGGACCGCAGCATCCCAGCACGCATGGCGTGTTCCGCCTGATCATGCAGCTCCAGGGTGAGACGGTGATCTCGTCGGTACCCGTCATGGGCTACCTGCACCGCTCATCAGAGAAGCTGGGCGAAGTCCGCACCTACGTGCAGGGCACCGTGCTGACCGATCGCATGGACTACCTGTCGCCGGTCACGACCAATTGGGCGTACGCGCTGGCCATCGAGCGCTTGACGGGACTGGTTGTGCCCGATCGCGCTGAATACCTGCGGGTGATGACCGGCGAGCTGAGCCGCATCCAGTCGCACCTGGTGGCCGTTGGCACCTTCGGTATGGACGTCGGCACGTACGGCACACCGCTGCTGTACGCGCTACGCGAACGCGAGGCAGTGCTCGACCTGCTGTCGCTGCCCACTGGCGTGCGCATGAACCCGTCGTACATCCGCTACGGCGGGGTCGCTCGAGACGCGCCGCCCGAGTTCTTTCCGCAGCTCGAACGCTTCCTGCGCACGTTCCCCTCCAAGATCGACGAGTACGAGGCCATCCTGACCAGCAACGAGGTCTTTCAGAACCGCACCGTCAACGTCGGCATGATCCCGCCCGAGGTCGCCCGGGCGTACAGCGTGACAGGGCCGATCGCTCGCGCAAGCGGCATCGACTATGACGTGCGGCGGGCTGAGCCGTACTCGATCTACGACCGCTTCGATTGGGACGTGCCCATCCGCTACAACGGCGACTGCTTCGATCGCTACATGATCCGCGTGCAGGAGATGCGGCAGAGCACGCGCATTCTGCAGCAGGCGCTCGATTCCATTCCTGAAGGCGACATTCGGGCCAAGATGCCCAAGGTGCTCAAGCCGCCCAAAGGCGAGGCGTACGCTCGCATCGAGGGGCCCAAGGGCGAGATCGGCTTTTACCTGATCTCGGACGGCACCCCGAACCCGTACCGTTACAACGTGCGCCCACCGAGCTTCGTCAACCTGACCTGCCTGAGTCAGATCGCCGTCGGCCACAAGCTGGCCGACGCCGTGGTCATCCTCGGCTCCTTCGACATCGTCATGGGCGAAGTCGACCGGTGACGCTCGGGGATTACTACGCCACGCACGATTTCTGGCTCGGCATCGGCATGCCTTTGCGGGACTGGCTTGTCGGTCTGAACGTTCCGGCGTGGCTCGTCGCGGTGGTCTACGTGGGCATTGGCGCGGTGACCATTCTGGGCATGATCACCGTCTTCGTGATCATCGCCATCTGGGCCGAGCGGCGATTTATCGCGCGGCTGCAGGACCGCCGTGGCCCCAATCGGGTGGGTAAATTCGGGCTGCTGCAGTCCGTGGCGGACGCGGTCAAGCTGCTCGGCAAAGAGATCATCCGCCCGGCCGAGGCCGACCCCACGTTGCACTTCCTGGCGCCGATGCTGATCCTCGGCGCCAGCTTGATGACCTGGGCAGTCATCCCCTTTGGACCGGGCCTGCAGGTCGCCAATCTGAACATCGGCGTCCTGTACCTGCTGGCTTTCGGCGCCATCCCCGCGCTCGGGGTGACCATCGCCGGCTGGGGCTCGACCAACAAGTACTCGCTGTTCGGCGGCATGCGCGCGGTGGTCCAGTACGTCAGCTACGAGGTGCCGGCGGGCATCGTGGTCGTCGTCCCCGTGCTGCTGGCGCGCACCATGTCGCTGCCCGGCATCGTCGAGGCCCAGAGCGGTCCCCTGTGGAACTGGTTCGTCTTCCAGCCCACCTTCTTCGTCGGCCCGCTGCCTATTCCGATCCCGATCATTGGCCTGGTTGCCTTCGTCTATTACCTGATCGCGGGTCTGGCCGAGACCAACCGCACGCCCTTCGACCACGTCGAGGCCGACAGCGAGCTCACCGGCGGGTTCACCACCGAGTACAGCGGCATGCAGTTCGCGCTGTTCTTTCTGGCCGAGTACGCCAACAGCATCGCCGTCGGCCTGCTCGCCTCGACCCTGTTCCTCGGCGGCTACCACACCGGGCTGGGCGACGCCTTCGACAACCTGATCTGGCCGCTGCTGCCGGGCGTGTTGATCACCAAGGCGGCGATCATCTTCCTCGTGTTCGTGTGGGTGCGCGGCACGCTGCCGCGCTTCCGTTACGATCAGCTCATGCAGTTTGCGTGGAAGCGCATGCTGCCTGTCTCACTTGCCCTGGTCAGTCTGTCGGCGCTGTTCGCCAGCCTGAGCATGCTGCTGGGACCAATCGTCCGGCTCGCGCCGGGAGTCCGCTAAGGAGCCAAGCGACCGTATGGCATTTGGTCTGGGCGTGGCCAAAGGCATGCTGACCACGATCAGCCACCTGGTCAAGCCGCCTGTCACCATCCAGTACCCCGAAGAACGGCTGGACATGCCGATCTGGACGCGGGGACGTCCACGGCCGATCTATGAGGTCGACACGGGCGAGCTGCGCTGCACCGCCTGCGGCGCATGCGCGCTGGCCTGCCCGGTCGACGTGATCAAGATCGAGCAGCACCCCAGCCCGACGGGCAAAGGCAAAGTGCTGGATCGCTTCGACATCGACATGGCCGGCTGCATCGAGTGCGCCCTGTGTGTCGAGGCGTGTCCGTTCCGCGCCATCACCATGGCGCCTGATTTCGAGATGGCGTCCACGTACGAGCGCACGAACGATCTCGTGTACGACATGTACGAGCTGCGCATCGCCGGCACGCCGGAGATCGACGCCGGCATGGAGCACATTCAGGGCGTCAAGCGCGGCCTGCGCGGCCAGGCCGCGCCCGCGGCGCCGGCACGTCCGGCTGGTGCGGCCGCACGCCCGCCTGCACCCGCCCCGGCTCGCGCGGCAGCGCCCGGGCCGGTCGCAGGGCAAGCCACGGGCGCAACGGCCTCGCCCATCAGCGGCTCGGCTACCGGCACGCAGGTCGCCGAGCCGAA
Source organism: uncultured bacterium (assembly GCA_966426465.1). Classification (GTDB taxonomy): domain Bacteria; phylum Chloroflexota; class UBA6077; order UBA6077; family CF-72; genus CF-72. The sequence continues at coordinate 4,884 of CBJLVJ010000214.1, forward strand.
GGCCGCGCCGCAAGCCGCCGTGCCGAGCGGCCAGGGTGACACGGCTACGGCTTCAGCCGCGGCCACCGCCGCGCAGGCGCCCACCGCCGCCGTCGCGCCCACAGACTACGACCCGCTGACGATCAGCGACGAGGACCTGAAGAAGCTGCCTCCCGCCGACCGCGCGAAGGTGTACCGCGCCCGCCTGAAGGCCAGCGGTTGGCAGCCCCCGGCCAGCGCGGGATGAGCGATTCCCACGTGCGCCACGCTCCGGGAAGCTGCGCGTGCTAGGCACGAACGATCCGCTGACCACGTTCGTGGGTACGCTGGCCTTCTGGGTGAGCGCAAGTGCCAGCATCGCCGCGGCGTACATGATGGTGGCGAGCATCAGGAACCTGATCCGCGCGGCGCTGGCGCTGACCACCGTGCTCGGCGGTGTGGCGCTGATGTACGCCCTGCTCGGCGCCGACTTTCTGGCCGTCGCGCAACTGGTCATCTACATCGGCGCGGTGATGGTCTTGATCATCTTTGCCATCTTCATGACGCCAGGCCAGATCGACGTGCCGGGCCTGGTCGGCTCGGGCCAACGACTTGGCGCGCTCGTCGTCTCGGTAGGGGTGTTGCTTGTGTCGGTGTACGCGGTGATCTTCACGCCGTGGCACGTCCGCGACAGCCTGCTGGACATTCCCACCGCCGAGTCCATCGGCGGCCTGATGCTGACCCGCTACGTCCTCCCCTTCGAGATTGCCTCTCTCCTGCTCACGGTGGCGCTCATCGGCGCCATCGTCATCGCCCGCGAGGATTGACGTGGA
>CBJLVJ010000215.1:0-5662 GCA_966426465.1 uncultured bacterium
GTACGCCCGCTTCGCGACCATGCTCCGCCACGTGGACCCTGACGCGGAGCTCGTGGTGTGCGGTTACGAGGACGACTGGAATCACCAGTTGCTCGAGACGCTGGGCCGGCGGGTGAACCTGGTGGACCACCTGTCCATCCATCGCTACTGGATCCACGGTGGCCCCGAGGTGGCATTCAGCGACGAGGACTACTACGCGCTGTTGACCGAGGCGCAGGCCACCGAGGCGTTCATCGAGCGAACAGCGGAGATCATCCAGGACACCGTCGGTGCGACCCGACGCATCGGCATCGCGCTCGACGAGTGGGGCGTCTGGCATCCCGAGGCGCGCCCGTGGGGTCCGCGCGGAGCGGAGGAGGCACGCTGCCCGATCACGTACGAACAGGCCAGCACGCTGCGCGATGCGCTGGCGGCCGGTATCGCTCTGGAGGGCTTCCACCGGCAGTGCCACGTGCTCTCGCTGGCCAACCTGGCCCAGGTGGTAAACGTTCTGCAGGCGGTCGTCATGACCGAAGGGCGGCGCATGTGGTTGACGCCTACCTATCACGCGCTGCGCTTGCATGCGCCACACTTGGGGGCAACCGCACTGCGGGTCGAGGTAGACCGGGCAGACAGTTTGCCTGACGGCTCACCAGCGGTGAGCGCCACGGCCTCGCGGACCGAGCGAGGCATGGCCGTCACGCTCATCAACCGGCACCTCCAGAATGGCGCCGAGGTGTGCGTCGAGCCCGGCACCGGGAGCTTCGCCGAAGGGAACGCTCAGCTCCTGACCGCTCCGACGCCGCACGCGACCAACTCCGCCGACCAGCCGGACCGCGTTGCGCCGATCCAGCTCGGGGTTGCCGCCGACGGCTCGAACGCGTGGCGCCTCGATCTGCCGCCCCACTCACTGGCCACCCTCGTCCTGGGCTCCGGGTGAGGTGACGCAGAGTGGTGCTGGAGCGTGCGGCTGGCTACCGCCTGGCCGTGATCGTGGTGACCGGGAGCTTGAACTTCCGTTCGGCGCGGTGCGGGAGATCCATCCCCAGCCAACGAGAAACGCCAGCAGGTAGCGTGGAGATGATGATCTCGTCGAAGCGTTCCTCGGCCAACACATCGCCGATCGCCGTGAGAGGATCGGGGTCGCCGAGGTCGCCCTGGGCTTCTACTCCCTCAGCTCGCAGCTGGTCGAGCGCCTGATGCAGGCGGGCCTGGGCTGTCAGCTCCGCGCGGCGTTCCTCCTCTGGCGACGACAGGTCGGCCGCCGTCGGCCGCACCATCCACGAGATGTCGACCGGATGGGTATTGGGAACGAGGACATAGAACGAGCTTGGTCCGGCGGCAACGCGCCGGCGGACCTCCTCCTTCAACTGGTCGCCACCCAGGGTCTGATTGGCGACCATCAGATATTTAGCCATGTCCACCCTCCTCTCTGGCTAGCCGCGGCAGCGCCGGCTACCGCCACGTCCAAAGGGCTTCCCCCGTCGCTCGGCCCTCCGTCTGACTCGCGGCGCCAGACGCCGCTGTTTTGCATGTTACCGCGCAAGGAGCGTTCATGAGCACATCCTCGCTATCTGGCCCGTACGCGCTCGGCATCGACTTCGGCACGGAGTCTGGCCGCGCCGTGCTCGTCGACGTGCGCAGCGGCGCCGAGCTGGCGAGCTCGGTCTATCGCTACGCGAATGGGGTCATCGACGCGGTGCTGCCGACCACGGGCGCCAGGCTCCCACCGGAGTGGGCGCTCCAGGACCCGGCCGATTACCTGCGCACGCTGACCGAGACCATCCCCGACGTACTCCGCCAGGCCGGCGTGACGGCTGAGGAGGTCATCGGTGTGGGCGTCGACTTCACTGCCTGCACCATGCTCCCGGTCGACGCGAGCGGGCAGGCGCTCTGCTTCGATGCGCGCTTTGCCGGCCATCCACACGCCTGGGTCAAGCTGTGGAAGCACCACGCCGCCCAACCGGAGGCCGACCAGGTCAACGGGGTGGCGCGCGAACGCGGGGAGACGTTCCTGGCCCGCTACGGCGAGAAGATCTCGTCGGAGTGGCTGATCCCCAAGATCCTGCAAATCCTGGATGAGGCGCCGGAGGTGTACCGCGCGGCCGCACGATTCATGGAGGCGGCCGACTGGGTCGTGCTCCAGCTCACTGGCCAGGAGCGGCGCAACGCGTGTACCGCCGGCTACAAGGCCATCTGGGAAAAGACCAGCGGTTATCCATCGCCGGATTATTTCGCCGCGCTCCACCCGGATCTACGAAACGTCGTTGCCGACAAGCTCAGCGAGGACATCTATCCGCAGGGTCAACGCGCCGGCGGCCTCACCTCCGAAATGGCTGCCAGGCTCGGGCTGCGCCCGGGCACGGCCATCGCGGTGGCCAACGTCGACGCGCACGTGTCCGTGCCGGCCTGCACCGTGGTCGAGCCCGGTCGGATGGTGATGGTCATGGGCACGTCCATCTGCCACATGGTGCTCGGCACCGACAAGCGGCTGGTGCCGGGGATGTGCGGCGTCGTCGAGGACGGGATCCTGCCAGGCTACTTCGGCTACGAAGCCGGGCAATCGGCCGTCGGCGACATCTTCGGCTGGTTCGTCGACACCTGCGTGCCGCCGTCCTACTGGGAGGAGGCGCGCCAGCGCGGCCTCGACGTGCACGCTCTGCTGGAGGAGAAGGCCGCGCGGCTGCGGCCGGGCGAGAGTGGCCTGCTGGCGCTGGACTGGTGGAACGGCAACCGCTCGGTGCTGGTCGACGTGGATCTTTCCGGACTCCTGCTCGGCGCTACGCTGCTGACCAGGCCCGAGGAGATCTACCGGGCGCTGATCGAGGCGACCGCCTTCGGGACCAACGTCATCATCCAGAACTTCAACCAGAACGGTGTGCCGGTCGACGAACTGTACGCCTGTGGCGGGCTGCCCGAGCGCAACGCGCTGCTGATGCAAATCTACGCCGATGTGACCGGCATGGACATCAAGCTGTCGGCGTCCAGCCAGACGCCGGCGCTCGGCTCGGCCATGTTCGGCGCGCTGGCGGCCGGCGCGGCGGCCGGGGGCTACGACGACATCGTCGAGGCGGCCCGCCGCATGGCGCGCCTGAAACCCGAGGTCTTTCGGCCCAATCCTGAGGCGCAGGCGGTCTATCAGCGGCTGTACGCCGAATACCAGCGACTGCACGACTACTTCGGACGAGGCGAGAACATGGTGATGAAGACGCTCAAGGCCATTCGCGACGAGGCGATCGGGCCGCATCTGCAGCCGGATGAGGCGCTCGGGTTGGAAGCCAGGGCGGCCGACGCGTCGGCCGTCGGCGCACGCGGGGTGTAGCGGCCATGCTCTGCGAGAAGCTGCGGCGCGAGGTGTGCGCCATGAACCTCGAGCTGCCCCGCCAGGACCTGGTGACCTGGACCAGCGGCAACGTGAGCGGGCGCGATCCGGAGACGGGCTACGTCGTCATCAAACCGAGCGGCGTGCGCTACGACGCCCTGAAGCCCGACAACATGGTCGTGGTCGACCTCGACGGCAACGTCGTCGAGGGCCCCCTCAAGCCGTCGGTCGACACCGCGACGCACCTGTATGTGTACCAGCACCGGCCGGATGTCGGCGGGGTCGTCCATACCCACTCACCGTACGCCACCAGCTTCGCCCTGCTCGGGCAGTCGATCCCGGTCTACCTGACCGCCATGGCGGACGAGTTCGGGACCGAGATCCCCATCGGCGCGTATTGCCAGATCGGCGGCGAGCAGATCGGGCAGGAGATCGTCCGCAGCATCGGTGACTCGCCAGCCATCCTGATCCAGAGCCACGGCGTGTTCACCGTCGGCAAGAACGCCGAGGCGGCGGTCAAAGCCGCGGTCATGACGGAGGACGTGGCCAAGACGGTCCACTTCGCTCTCCTGCGCGGGCGGCCGGAGCCGCTGCCGCCCGACGAAGTCGAGCGCGCCCACCGCGCCTACCTCGAGCACTATGGCCAGCGCCCGGCGAGTAGCGGCTGACGAGTATCTCACTCAGGAGACCGGATGTCTGACAACTCCCTGAAGCAGTTCGAAGCCTGGTTCGTGACCGGTAGCCAGCACCTGTACGGCGAACAGATGCTGCGGCAGGTCGCCGACCACTCCCGTCAGATCGCGCAGGCGCTCGACGACGCGCCGAACGTGCCGGTGCGCGTCGTCTTCAAGCCCGTCGTCACCACCCCGGAGGCGATCAGGGCGCTGTGCCTGGAGGCCAATGCCGCCGAAGGCTGTGTGGGGCTCATCGCCTGGATGCACACGTTCTCACCGGCCAAGATGTGGATCGGCGGCCTGAACGCCCTCCAGAAACCGCTGGTGCATCTGCACACCCAGTTCAATCGCGAGATCCCCTGGTCCAGCATCGACATGGACTTCATGAACCTGAACCAGTCGGCCCACGGCGACCGCGAGTTCGGCTTCATGGTCAGCCGTTTGCGCATCAACCGCAAAGTTGTGGTCGGTCACTGGCAGGACCCGGACGTGCACGAACGGCTGAACTGGTGGGCCCGTGCGGCCTGCGGCTGGCGTGAGGCTCGGACGCTCAGGCTGGCGCGGTTCGGCGACAACATGCGTCAGGTCGGCGTCACGGAGGGCGACAAGGTGGAAGCGGAGCGGCGATTGGGCGTGTCGGTCAACACCTACGGCGTGGGGGACCTGGCAGCCGCCGTGAACACCGCGCCCGAAGCCGAAATCGATCGCCTGGTGGCCGAGTACGACGCGCAGTACGCCATGGCCGAGCCGTTGCGATCGGGCGGCCCCAGGCGGGAGTCGCTGCGCGATGCGGCGCGCATCGAAGCGGGCCTGCGCACGTTCCTCGAGCCGGGCGGCTTTCGTGCCTTCACCGACACGTTCGAGGACCTGCACGGCCTGAAGCAACTGCCGGGCATCAGCGCCCAGCGACTGATGGCCGATGGCTACGGGTTCGGCGGCGAAGGCGATTGGAAGACCGCCGTGCTGGTGCGTCTGATGAAGGTGATGGCCACCGGCCTCGACGGCGGCACCTCGTTCATGGAGGACTACACCTATCATCTGACGCCCAACGGCTCAAAGGTGCTCGGCGCACACATGCTGGAGGTCTGCCCCTCCATTGCCGGTGAGCAGCCGTCATGCGAGATCCACCCGCTAGCCATCGGCGGCAAGGAGGACCCGGTGCGGCTGGTTTTCACGGCGCCGCCCGGCCCGGCCGTGGTGGCCGGTCTGCTGGACTTCGGCGACCGCTTCCGTCTGGTGGTCAATGCTATCGACGTGGTCGCGCCGGACGAGCCCCTGCCGCGCCTGCCGGTGGCGCGGGCGCTCTGGCAGCCCAGGCCCGACCTGGCCACCGCCGCGGAGGCCTGGATCCTGGCCGGCGCGCCGCACCATACCAGCTTCAGCCAGGCCCTGCCGGTCGAGCCGCTGCAGGACTTCGCCGACATCGCCGGCATCGAGTGTGTCGTCATCGACCACAACACCCAGGTGGCCGACTTCAAAAAGGAGCTGCGCTGGAACCAGGTCTACTACCACCTGGCCGACGGCGTGTAGCCACGCGCGCTGGCCGAGCGCGACACGGTCACGAGGTGGCTGCGACGGTTCGCAATCTGGCCGTCTCCGCCGCGTCCAGCGCACCATCCGGAGTGAGGGCCACGCCGTAGGCGCCGCGCGCCTGCTCCATCGAGACCAGCCCATCCAGGATGTCCTG